>DAOUBZ010000001.1:0-2648 GCA_034432515.1 Chloroflexaceae bacterium
CCCCCCCCCAACCCCCACCGGACAACCTGGGGCCTGGGGCGGGCCCCAACGGCGTTGCATCAGCCCTGCGTAATCATTCACACCATCGCAAGCGAGCCACTATGCGCCTCATCCTTGTCCGTCATGGCGAGACTCCGTGGAACGTCACCTTGCAATACCAGGGCCAGGCCAACGTCCCGCTGAACGAGCGGGGCCACGAGCAGGCCCGGCGCGCCGCCGAGCGGCTGCGCCACCTGGAGGTGCGGGCCCTTTACAGTAGCGACATCACTCGCGCCTGGCAGACCGCCGAGACGATCGGTGGCGCGCTCGGGCTCACGCCCGTTCCCATGCCTGAGCTCCGCGAGATCGATGTTGGCCAGTGGGAGGGGCTGACGCCCGAGGAGCTCTACCGGCGCTTCCCGGACCACATGGCCGAGTACCGGCGCGATCCGGCGCGCACCGTGCGCCTCGGCGGCGAGAGCTACGCCCAGCTCCAGGCGCGGGCGCTGGTGGCGCTCAATCAGATTCAGGAGCGCCACCCCCAGGGCGAGATCGTTGTCGCCGTCTCCCACGGGGGCACGATTCGCGCCCTGCTCTGCCACGTGATCGGCCTCGACCTGGCCAACTTCGGGCGCATGTGGCTCGATAACGGCTCGCTCACCGAGCTGCGGCTTGGCCGCAGCGGCTGGCGACTCATGCGGCTCAATGACGCGGCCCACGTCGAGGAGATGGTCGCCGAAGGCGGCGAGTGAGGACTGGCGATGAGTGAGCGCGACCTGCTCTCGGAAAACATCCGCGCGCTGGGCGATGTGCTGAGCCGGGTGCTGACCGACCAGAGCGGGGCGGCCGCCTTCGCGCTGGCCGAGCAGGTGCGCTCGCTGGCAAAGGAGCTACGCGCCGGCGGCGATGCGGCCCTGGTGCAGCAGCTGCAGGCGCTGATCGCCGGGCGCACGGTCGCCGAGATCCACGGGCTGACCAAGGCTTTCACGCTCTACTTCGGGCTGGTCAACCTGGCTGAGGCGGTCGAGCGCCTGCGCGTGCTGCGTGAGCGTGACCTGCGCAGCGCCCCCGCGCCGCGCCCCGAGAGCATCGACGCTGCGGTGAGCCTGCTGCGCGCCCACAATGTGCCGGCGCACGCGCTGCGCGCCTGGCTCGCGGGGGCGCTGATCATGCCCGTGCTCACCGCCCACCCCACCGAGTCGCGGCGGCGCACCACGCTGATCAAGCAGCGCCGGATCTTCGACAGTGTGCTGGAGTTGAGCCTCGGCGAGCGCCTGCTGCTTCCCCAGGACCGGATCGCCGCCCTCGCGCGCATCGAGCGCGAGATCGTTGGCCTCTGGCAGAGCGACGATGTGCGCAACTACCGGCCCTCGGTGCTCGACGAGGTCGAAAACGGCCTGTTCTACTTCCAGACCGTGCTCTATGCGCTGCTGCCACGGATCTACCGCATGCTGGAGCAGGCCCTGGCCGAGCACTACCCCGAGGAGCACTGGCAGGTGCCGCCCCTGCTGCGCTTCGGCAGCTGGATGGGCGGCGACCGTGACGGCAACCCCTTCGTCACCCCCGAGGTTACGGTGGCGACGGTGCGCCAGCTGCGCGCCTCGATGCTGCGCCACCTGATCGCCCAGATGGACGCGCTCTTCACCGACCTGAGCCAGTCATTGAACCAGGTGGCGGTCGATCCGGCGGTGCTGGAGCGTACCGCCCACTATGCGACGCTCTTTCCCGAGGTGGCCGCCGCGATCAGCCCGCACCACGCCCAGGAGCCCTACCGGCGTCTGCTCACGCTGATCAGGGCGCGGCTGGCCCGGACGCTGGAGCACACCCTGAGCCACGAGCCCGGCTGGGGCATCGACCCGCCACCCACACCGCTGCCCACGATCTACTATCGCAGCGAAGAGTTGCTCGCCGACCTGCGGCTCATCCACGCCAGCCTCTGCGCCAACAGCGGCGCCCTGCCCGCCGATGGGCTACTGCGCGACGTGATTGCCAGCGTTGCGATCTTCCGTCTGCACAGCGCCACCCTCGACATCCGCCAGCACAGCAGTCGCCACCTCAACGCGCTCGACGCAATCTTTCGCGCCGCCGGCGTCTGCGCCGACTACGCAGGGCTGGACGAGGCCGCCAGACTCGCCCTGCTCAGCACGGAGATCGCCGGCACGCGGCCGCTCACCACCGCGCGCCTCGCCGACTACAGCCCGGAGACTGCCGAGACCATCCAGACCTTCCGCACCATCGCTGCCATCCGCGAGCAGATTGATCCCGAAGTCATCGAGACCTATGTGATCTCTACCACGGCGCGGGTCAGCGACATCCTTGCCGTGCTGCTGCTCTGCCGCGAGACAGGTCTCTACCGGCCCGGGGCCTTCAGCCAGCTGAACATCGTGCCGCTCTTCGAAACGGGCGACGACTTGAACCGTGCGCCGCGGGTGATGGGCGAACTGCTCGACCTGGGCGTCTACCGCGACCATCTGCGGTTGCGCGGCGACCTGCAGGAGGTGATGCTGGGCTATTCCGACAGCAACAAGGAGGGTGGCTTCGTGGCGGCGAACTGGGCGCTCTACCGCGCCCAGGTGGAACTGACCGCCCTGGCCGATGCTCGCGGGCTGCGCCTGCGGCTGTTCCACGGGCGCGGCGGCGCGGTGGGGCGCGGCGGCGGCCCGGCGGGC
>DAOUBZ010000002.1:0-1533 GCA_034432515.1 Chloroflexaceae bacterium
TGGTGGTGGCCGTCGTGGGCATCCTCAAGGCCGGCGGCGCCTATGTGCCGTTGGACCCGCACTATCCCCCCGAGCGCCTGGCCTTCATGCTGCGCGACAGCGGCGTCACGCTGGTGCTCACCCAGGCGGCGCACCAGGCGACGCTGGCGCGCCTCCACCCAGAGGGGCACCTCGTCGTGCTGGACCGCGACTGGCCCGCCCTGGAGCAGGCGGCCCGGGCCGGCACCCTGCCGGCCTGGCACGACCGGGGCCAGGCCCAGCAGTTGGCCTATGTGATCTATACCTCGGGCAGCACCGGCCAGCCCAAGGGCACGCTGGTGCAACACAACCACGTCGTGCGCTTGCTGAGCGCGACCGCCCCCCTGGTGCACGTCGACGCCACCGACGTGTGGACCTTGTTCCACTCGCTGAGTTTCGATTTCTCGGTGTGGGAGCTGTGGGGGGCGCTGTTGGCGGGCGGCCGGCTGGTCGTGGTGCCAGAGGCCACGCGGCGCGCGCCGTCGGAGCTGGCGGCGCTCATCCTGGCCGAGCAGGTCACGGTGCTCAACCAGGTGCCCTCGGCCTTTTGGCCCCTGAGCCAGGCGGTGCTGGGGCTGGCCCCGCCCCGCCTCCCCTTGCGCTATGTCATCTTCGGGGGGGAAGCGTTGGCGTTCCGCCGCTTGCAGCCCTGGGTGGCGCGCTTTGGCGCCACCGCCCCCCAGCTCATCAACATGTACGGCATCACCGAGACCACGGTGCATGCCACGTATCACGCGGTGCACCCAGCGGAGACGGCCCACGACGCCAGCCTGATCGGCCGCCCGCTGCCCGACCTCAGCATTGCCGTGCTCGACCGCGCGGGCCAGCCCTGCCCGGTGGCAGTGCCCGGGGAGATGTATGTGGGCGGGCCAGGGGTGAGCCGGGGGTATTGGCAGCGCCCGGGGCTGACGGCCGAGCGCTTCTGCCCCGATCCCTGCGTGCCCGGCGCCCGGCGCTATAAGACCGGCGATCGGGGGCGCTGGCTGGCCAGTGCCGAGGGCGCACCCGCCGGGCTCGAATACTTGGGACGCCTGGACCACCAGGTGAAACTCCGCGGCTTCCGCATTGAGGTGCAGGAAATCGAGCGCCACCTGCTCCGCTCTCCCCACCTGCGCGACGCGGCCGTGGTCGTGCAGGAGCGCCCGCGCGGCCCGGACCCCGAGCCGGAGCACCGGCACCTCATCGCCTACTATGTCCCGACGCAGCCCGGCGGCATTCGCCCCCAGCACTTACGGGCCCACCTCCAGGCCCGCCTGCCGGCCTACATGATCCCGGCGGCGTTTGTGGAACTGGAGGCCCTGCCGCTGACGCCGAGCGGCAAGCTCGACCGCCACGCGCTGAGCGCGCGCACGGTGCCGCTGCGCGCGGAGGGTGACGTGGTCCCGCCGCAATCCGCGCTGGAAGCCCAGGTGCTCGCCATCTGGAAGCGGGTGCTGCACACGGAGCACCTTGGCGTGGAGGATGGCTTCTTCGACGTCGGCGGCGACTCCCTCCTCCTCGTGGCCGTCGCCGAGC
>DAOUBZ010000003.1:0-2467 GCA_034432515.1 Chloroflexaceae bacterium
GATCACCACGTCGTCCTCGATGCGCACGCCGGTAACCCCGGGCAGATAGATGCCCGGCTCCACCGTGAAGGTCGTGCCGGGACGCAGCGGCTCGTCGTTGCCGGCGACAATGTTCGGCGGCTCGTGGGTCTCGAGGCCAAAGCCGTGGCCGGTGCGGTGAATGAAGTACGGGCCATAGCCGCCCTGCTCGATCACTGCGCGCGCTGCCGCGTCGATCGCAGCGCCACTGGCTCCCGGGCGGGCCGCCGCGCGCCCCGCTGCGTTTGCGCGCAGCACCAGGTCGTAGATCCGCCGCGCCTCGGGGCCCGGCTCGCCCACCGCGACGGTGCGCGTGATGTCGGAGATGTAGCCGCCGTAGCGCGCGCCGCAGTCGATGATCACCAGGTCGCCGGGCTGCAGCGGGCGATCGCTGTTGCTGTGGTGCGGATTGGCGGCGTTGGGGCCGGAGGCGACGATATTCTCGAAGCTCTCGCCCTCGCCCCCAGCAGCGATGATCGCCTCGCTGCAGATGCGCGAGAGTGCGCGCTCGGTCATACCGACGCGGATCTGCGCGATGGTGTGCTGCAGCGCCGTTTCGACGATCTGCACCGCCCGCTCGATCGCGGCCAACTCTTCAGCGTCTTTCACCATGCGCAGAGCGGCGAGCAGCGGGGTGGCGTCGCGGGTCCGCAGGTTGGGGATGGCCGCCTCAAGGGCGCGCAGTTCCATCACGCGCATGGCGGTATGCTCGACGGCCAGGGTGCAGCTACGCGCGTTGGGGCCAAGGGCGGCCGCCACCGCTGCGGCGAGGGCCGCCGTGGGGCCCTCGGCGTCGCCCCAGGCAAAGTAGCGCATGGGGATGCGCGCGGCAGCCTCGGCGCGCCCGTGCTCCAGGGCCGGGATGACACAGCACGGCGGCCCGCCAGCGGCGGGGATGAGCACCAGGGTCAGGCGTTTGCCGGGGTGGAAGCTGAGCCCGCTCAGGTAGGCCAGATTGGCGTCGGGCATCAGCGCCAGCCCGTCGAGCCGGTGGTCGTGCAGGGCCTGGATCACCCGCTCGAGTCGCTGGGGGTGCATAGTGGCTCCTTGATGCCGAATGTGCTAAACCGGCTTTCCCCTCTTCCCGCCGGGACAATGCTCCTGGGGGGCGTTCCTCACCCATCTTCCGGCAAGGCCCCGCGCGCAGCCAGTTCCTGGGGCAGCAGGGCGTGGTAGAGGAAGGCGTGGGTCGGCGTGGGCACACCGGCGGCGGTGCCAAGACGCACCACTGCGCCGTTCTGCGCCTCCAGTTCCGACGGCCGGCCCTCCATGATGTCGCGCTGCATCGAGGCGGTCCCCTCGTAGGGCATGGTAGCGAGGAAGCGCAGCGTCGCGTCGACCTGCGCCGGCTCGAGTGCCACGCCGCGGGCGTTGGCCACCGCCACCACCTCGTGCAGTGCCGCCTCGGCCATGGCCCGCGTGCCGGGCAGGCGCAGCCAGACGCCGATCGGCGCGCGGGTGACCGCGCCAAGGCCGCTCCAGGTGGCGACGAGCATAAACTTCTCCCAGATCGCCACGTGGATGTCGGTTGGGACAATGGCGCCAAAGCGCGCGGCGCTGAAGGCGGCTTGCAGGGCCTCGACGCGGGCGCTGCGTCGATTGTCAAGCTCGCCGAAGATAATCGTCGGCTCGGCCCCGACGTGGCGAATGACCCCCGGGGCGGCAATGTAGGCGATGATGCGGCACAGCCCGCCGAGCACCGGGGCTGGCCCCAGGGCCGCCGCGAGGATGTCGTGGGCCTCAACGCCATTGAGCAGCGGCAGCACGACCGTGGTGGGGCCGATCAGCGGGGCGAGGCTGGCCGCCGCCTCGGCCAGTTGCCAGTTCTTCACGCCGACCAGCACCAGGTCGACCGGGCCGATGCTGGCCGGATCGTCCGTGGCACTGGCGGGCCGTGCCACAACGTCGCCCTTCGGGCTCGCGACTCGCAGCCCGCCCGCGCGGATCGCCGCCAGGTGGGCGCCGCGGGCGATCAGGTGCACCTCGTGGCCGGCCTCGGCCAGCCTGGCCCCGAAGTAGCCGCCGACCCCGCCGACCCCCAGTACCGCGATCCTCATTGGCGCCACCTCACAGCTCGACCCGCAGGCGCAGGTTGGCCAGCCGCAACTCATCGCCCTGTTTGA
Organism: Chloroflexaceae bacterium; assembly: GCA_034432515.1. Classification (GTDB taxonomy): domain Bacteria; phylum Chloroflexota; class Chloroflexia; order Chloroflexales; family Chloroflexaceae; genus JACAEO01. The sequence continues at coordinate 2,142 of DAOUBZ010000003.1, forward strand.
GCGGCGCGGGCTGGCGCGGGCTCAGGCGTGCCGCGTTGAGGAACGTGCCGTTGGTGCTGTCGAGGTCTTCTACAAAGATCTGGCCGCCCTGCACGAAGAGGCGCGCGTGCCGTCGCCCGACACCCAGGTCGAGGCCGCCATACTCGCTGAGATCGAGATCGGGGAAGAAGTTGCTCACCGCGTCGGCCCGGCCCACCAGGGCCTGCGGCATAGCCGGCAGCGCGATGGTGGCGCCCGAGGGCTGGACCACCAGGCGGGCCGGCGCGAGCGTCGTGCGGGCCGGTGGGAGCGGGGCGGGCGCCGGGGCCGGGGCAGGCTGCGGCGGC
>DAOUBZ010000004.1:0-2177 GCA_034432515.1 Chloroflexaceae bacterium
CTCCCGGGCCGGGAGAGGCCTGCCCTGAGCGTAGCCGAAGGGGGGCAGGGGGGTGAGGGCAAGCAGCGCATCAGGACGCCATCCGCCAAAAGATCTACCCCTGAGAGTCCCCATCACCCCATCCCCGCGCCATCGCATCCCCGCGTCTTCGCGTCACCCGGTCGCCGCGTCCTCGCGTTCCCATTAACCAAAGATCGCAATGATATCCCGGATCATTGCCTGGCAGGTGCCCACGGGGCCGTGTTCCAGCGAGGCAGCCGTGGTCCGCCCCGCGATGTCGCTGTGGATGACGAGGCCCATCTCGCCGTCACGCAGCCGGGCCAGTGGGTGGCTGGCGTCGAGCAGTGCCGGGCCGACGCTCAGTTCGTAGCCGCCAGCGTCGCGCCGCGCAGCCACGCCTACCAGCGAGATTCGCCCACCGGCCTCGGCCGCCAGCCGCAGATCGGCGGCGCTCACCTGGCGAATACCCGTCACCTGCAGGTCGGCCAGGGTCACGGGCTGCTCCAGCACGGCGTTGGCGAAGATCACCAGTTTGCAGGCAGCATCCCAGCCGTCCACGTCGAGCGCCGGGTCGGGCTCAACGATGCCCTGGCGCTGGGCTGCAGCGAGCGCATCGGCGAAGCTGTCGCCCGCCGCCATCGCTTCGAGGATGAGCTGGGTGGTACCGTTCACCACCAGTTCGGCCCGCTCGATCAGCGCGCCGGCCAGGTCGCGCCGCCCCAGGTTGATCGTCGGCAGCGCGCCGCCGACCGCGCCGCTAAAGCGCAACGCCGGGGCGCCGGGCGTGCCGCCCAGGTCGCTGAGCTCGGCCAGTTCGCCGTAGGCCAGCACCAGCGGGCCCTTGCTGGCCAGCACCGCGGGCCGCCCGGCGCGCAGCGCCGCCCGCACCAGGTCGAGCCCCGGCTGGCCGTCGCGCAGATTGGTGGGCGTGGCCTCCAGCAAGACGTCATACTCGCCCCCGGCGACCAGGTCGTGCACGGTGAGCGCCGGATCACCCTGGGGCAACAGGCGTACACCGTGGCCCGTGCGCTTGTGCTGTGCCACGGCGGCCATATCCAGCCCGGAGCGCGCAAACGCCACCCCCGTGGAGTCGGCGACGCCGACGCAGCGGAGCGCCAGCCCATACCGCTCGCGCAGTGCTGCGCCGCGGGGCGCAAGCACCTCCAGCAGGGTGCGGCCGATGTTCCCCAATCCGGTCAGCACAAAGCGCAGCTCGCGGATAGCAGATGACATGTTGCACCTCCGTTGTATAATTGGATCTCTGAATAATAGCAGACCTGAGGTGGGGCTATACCACATGCAGGTGAGGCGTTGCGAGTCGCACTGGCTCTGCTCCGCAGCGTGATGCGGACGGCGCGGCTCGTCACTCATCACTCATCATTGGTATGACTGGTCGACGCCGAGGAGCCGTCACGATGAAACAGTGTCCCTCCCCCTGTCCGATGATCGCAGCAGATCGGAACAACATCGCAAAGCTGCGCGCGCATCTACTCGACGGCTACCAGTGTCTCGACGCGTGGCTGACGTTGAGCGAACTCGTGACCGATGTTCGCCAGCGCCGTGACTGTCTGGAGCGGGCAGCGGTGCTGGCACCGGAAAATGAAGAGATCCAGGTTGCCTACCTGGAGGCCGTGCTGGTGGTGGAGCCCGACAACCGGGCGGCAATCAGCCGGCTGAACGAAATTCGCACCCTGCGGCTCCTCTCCGATGTCAAGACGTCCCACTTTCACGAGCAGCCCCGTGCGCGGCTGCTGGGCGATATTCTGGTGTCGATCGGCGCGATCTCGCCGTCCGAACTCCGTGAAGTGCTCAAGTCGCAGAACAGCGGCATGCCAATCACCACTGACCGCCGGCTCGGCCAGTTGCTGCTGCGCCAGGGCATGATCACGCCGAGCAAGCTCGCCCATGCGCTGATCATCCAACAGCAGGAGCGCAGCCGGCTGCGGGTCGCGCCCCAGGTGCTTGGCGAGTACCTGGTTGAGCAGAACTATATCACTCCGCAGCAGCTCGAACTGGCGCTGGCCGAGCAACTCCGCCTCGACCAGAAGCAGCAGCGGCTGAGCCTCGGCCAGATCCTCGTGCGGCTCAATATGATCAGCGAATCGCTGATCGAACGGGCCGCCAAAGAACACGAAGTCGCCTTCTGGGCGAAGTACGGCTACTAAACAGCCTGGTGG
>DAOUBZ010000005.1:0-4063 GCA_034432515.1 Chloroflexaceae bacterium
CGGCGCGCCGCCGGCCCGCGGCTACGATGTGTTGCTCTACTACGGCCACGCGCTGCACCACCCCGATGCCGGCACCCGCCTGGTCTTCGAACATCCGCACGATGGGCGCGTGCAACTCTTCGACAGCGACGCGGTGCTCGCCCTGCTTCGCCAGTTGCCCCCCTCGCACCGTCCGGCGATGGTGGTGATGGTGGCCTGCAACAGCGCCGCCGGGGGCCGACTCAACAGCCTCGCCGCACGTATGATCATCGAGAGCGGCATCTCAGCGGTGCTCGCCATGCAGCGCCTCGTCGCGATCACCCTTGCCCGCAGTTTCACCTTCCATCTCAGCGAGCATCTGCTGCGCGACGGGATCATCGACGTCGCGGTCAATGCCGCGCGCCGCCGCGTCTTTCAAGCCGACCAGGTGGGCTGGACGACGCCGGTGCTCTATATGCGCAATGCCGAGGGGCGCCTCTTCAGCCCCAACGCCCAGATCGAATACGTCGAAGCGGTGCTCGCCGACGAGACCTACCTGCGCTGGAGCGGGCCGGAGTTTATCGAGCCGGCTGTGCTGAGCATCGCACCCGGCCAGGATTGGCGATTGCTGCGCCAGCGTCCGGAGGACGCGCCCTCCGCGGTCGGTGCGATCGAGGCGATCGACCAGGCGCTCGGCCTTGGCCTGCGCCCCGGCCGGCGCCAGCGCAGCCCAGAGCAAGCGCCGCAGCCCAACCTCGTTGCAGTGATCGGGCCGCCCCAATCGGGACAGACGACCCTGCTCCAGCGCCTCACCTTCGAACTGGCCGATACACTGACCCGCGATCCGGCCCGGCCGCTGGGCGTCTTCATCTCGCTGAGCGGCTACGACCAGATGCGCGGCGCCGGGCGGCTCGAGCGCTACATCATCGAGCAGGCCGACGCCGTCACCCCGTACCTTGGCGAGGCCCTGACCACGCTCTTCGCGCCCGGGCCGGCCCCCGACCTCGAGCCGCACTTCGTCTTCCTCCTCGACAATCTCGACACCCTGCCCGACCGCGCGCGTCTCGACCTGGCTCGTGAACTGGCGGTGCTACTGCGGCGGCGCCCCAACCAGCGCTTCGTGCTCACCGCCACCAGCGAACTGTACCCTGGCGTGCAGCTTGGCCCCGCGCAGGTGCTGATCATCCAGCCGCTCACCGAGCACCAGATCCTGCGCTACTGCCGCCAGCGCGACGAGCAAGGCGCCTACGCACTGTTCCAGCGCATCCGTGAGAACCGCCTGCTTGGCCTGGCGAGCGAGCCAAGCCTGCTCGCGTTGATCTACGAGCGTCTCACCGCTGATGCGCAGGTCCGCCTCACACGTAATCAGATCGTGCAGGAGTACCTGGACCGGGCGCTGGCAAATGTGGCGCCCCGTTTTGTCCTCGGCGACGTGGCTCGCGAGAGCCTGGCCGAACTGGCCTGGCACGGGCGCTGGACCCACCGCGAGTACCTGCCGCTGGCCGAGCTGTTCCGCGTTTTGCAGCGGGTGCGACGCGACCGCGATTACAGCCTGGAGGAGCTCTACGCCCTGCTGTACGAGGCCCGGCTGCTGCGCAGTGTGGGTCAGCACGATGCCCGTTTCGCTAACCCTATCCTGGACGCCTACCTTGCCGCCGTGGCGCTCACCGTGCAGCCTGATGCCAGCGAGCGCCTCGACGACATCGTGACCCTGTGCGCCAGCCCCGAACGGCTCGCCTGGTGGGAGGATGTGATCTATGCACTCGCAGGGCTGCTCGCCGACCCGACGCCGCTCTTCGAGCGGCTGGCCGGGGCCATTCGCGCCGGCGGCGCCGGCCACGCGCTGCTTGCCGCGCGCTGCCTGGAGGCGATCACCGCCGAGCAAGAGGGACGGCTTGCCGCCAGGCTCCGCGCCGAACTGATCGACGCCTGCGTGATCCGCCTGCGCAGCGAGCGGGAGCCCTCGGCTGAGCGCCGCGAACAGCTGGCGGCCGCCCTGGGTCGCCTCAACTATCACCAGGTGAGCCCGGAGCTGCGACGCATCCTCACCGAAAAGGTGCGGGCCACCGCCACTGGCCCGCGCTACGAGTACACCAATGTGCGCATCGCCGCAGCCCGCGCCTTGCGCAACCTCTACCTGAGCTGGCTGGCCGCGCAGCCAGGGGAGACGCCGCCGGCAGCGGCGCCGACCCAGTGCAAGACGCTGCGCGAGTGCCGTGACGAGGCGATGCTGGTGCGCCTGATCGCGCTCTGGAACCAGGGGGCCGAGGGCCGCGACGAGCTCCGTGAGATCCTGCAGACCTCGCCTCTGGCGCCCGAACGGGCGCTGGCGGCCTTCGCGCTGGCCGATCTCGGCGACCGCGAGGAGCAAAAGATCCTCGACGCGCGCCAGCTGCTGCGTATCATCCTCGCCCCCCAGGATGATGCCACCACCACCATCAGCGAGGACTGGGAAGACACGATGTGGGCCGCCGCCGATGCGCTTACGCTCTTCGAGCCCGGTCACGTCGCCCCGCTGATCAACGTGCTGGTGCGGCGCAAAGAGAGCATTCCCGACAGCGCCGCGCAGCAACTGGCCTATCTGGCCGGCCGGGTGCGGGCCGGCGAGCCCGCTGTGGTCAACTGGCTGATCACCATGCTGATCACCCATCGCAGTCAGGCGGTGAAGGCCAAGGCGCTCCAGTCGCTCGCCTGGCTGGGCCCGGCGGTGCCCGAGATCGTGCTCGAGCTTCCCGACGGACGGCCCGGCCCCACGCTCAAGGCCCTGATCCAGGACATCGCCGCCTGGCGCAGCATCAGCCCCTTGCAGATCGGCACCTTCGCGGTGCGCCTGCGCGAGACCGATGGCGATGGCGGCCCACTCTATCTGCGCCGCAAAGCTCTGGAGGCCCTGGCCTGGATCGGCGACGCGGCCACCCTGGCCGACCTGGGCAGCCTGGTGCCCAGCTGGCCGCTGGCCCTCCGCGAGCACTGGTACCACACCGCCGCGCTGATCGCCAACAGACGCCCATGGGTGAAGAGTGACGCGGTGACGGGGTGACACGCGGAGGCGGTAACCGGGTGACGATCATTGTGGCGCATTGATTGGGCGGGTAACGCGGCCCAATGGCCCCCCATTTCATCATCCGTAGAGGCGACCCAGCGTGGTCACCGTGTCACCCTGTCGGGTCCCCGCGTCCCCGCGTCTCCGCGTCATCGGGTCACCCGATGACCCCGCGGCGGTGTCAGGCCGAAGCATTCGCACTGGGGGACGCGCGACCACGGGGCCGCGGAGTGGGCGAATGCTTCGGCGCTACGGCGCCACACCCCGGTCACCGTGTTATACCAGTTCCTGTTGAAGAGGCCGCATGCTTGTCATTCCGAGCGCAGCGAGAAATCTGAGCGGGTCGCGCAAGACCCCTCGCTCTGCTCGGGGTGACAATGCCGGATGTTCACAGGTAATTGGTATTACCCCGTCCCCGCCTCCCCGCGTCTCCGCGTCATCGGGTCACCCCGTCACCCTCAGCGCGTCTCGGGGAGCAGCGTATAGTCGGGGAAGTTGCCATAGAGCCGCTCGCCCGGCGGCCCCTGGGTCACCGATTGCACCAGGTATTTGCCACCGACGAAGCAGCCTTTCCACGAGGCGCCCATGCCGCCAAACACCTCTTCGCGATCGCCCCGTGAGCGGACGGCGTTGACGCCCACCTTGAAGGCTCGTAGTTCGCTCGCCACCATCCGGGCAATCTGTGGGTCGTCGCTGGCAATCGAGGAGACCAGGTTGCCGTTGGAGATGTTCATCTCGCTGATCAGTTCCTCGATCCGGTCAACGACGACGATCGTGTCGACCGGGCCGAAGGGCTCATTGTGGTGCAAGCGGGCGTTGCGTGGTACGTTCAGCAGCGCGATCGGCGCCAGATAGGCGGAGATGTCCTGATCGGGTAGGAAGCGACTCTCGTCGAGTTCACCCTCGTAGAGGCTGATCGCGCCGAGCCCCACCGCCTCGGAGTACATCACCCGCAACTCTTCGACCTTGCGGCTATAGCAGTCCCAGCCAGGTCGTAAACTGCGGTCCCGCCGTATGGTAGGATGCGAGGACGGAGCGAGCGGTCAAGGCAGGAGGCAGCGA
>DAOUBZ010000006.1:0-12989 GCA_034432515.1 Chloroflexaceae bacterium
GGTTTTGGCGGCGCAGCCGCCAAAACCACCGAACAAACCGGGGTTTGGGGCTTGCCCCAAGGACGTTGCACGAGCCCTGTGGCGAATCACCCAGGGCTTGACACCACCATGAATGGTGGTATGATCTTCATTAGTTCATCTAACTAAATGACCTCGTTCTTCCTATGCCGGACCCCAGCGACAATGCGCGCCGACTATTGCAGTTGCTCGAGCGGCTGCGGCCCCAGCTACTCGGCCCGGCCTTCCGGCGGCTGAGCGAGCTGCAGCTCTCGCCGTCGCACCTGCGCCTGCTGCGCATCTTGCAGGCGGCCAGCCCGCTGGCAATGAAAGACCTGGCCGACCAGCTGGCGCTGACCCCGCCATCGGTTACGGCGCTCACCCGCCGGCTGGTCGCCACCGGGCTGGTAGCGCGGCACCGGCACGCAGCCGACAGCCGTGTGGTGCTGCTGGAGCTGACCCCGGCGGGCCGGGCGCTGCACGCGCAGCTCACCGCAGAGCAACTGACCCAGATGGGCCGGCTGCTCGCCTATCTTAGCCCCGCCGAACAGGGCCAGTTTCTCGACCTGCTCGAACGGGCGGTGCAGGCAGGTGAGCAAGCCGATGGGGAGCACCAGGCAGGATCATGCGGATAAAGAAGCAGCAGAGGAACCAAATCTTGCAAGCTCAGGCAAATCCAACTGTCCAACGGCAATCCCGTGACCCGAACGCACCCCGTGGCGGCCTGCTGCGCGCCATTCGCTACCTGGGCAACCAGCGGCGCAGCGCGCTGATCGCCTATGGCGCGCTGGTGGTGGCCACCCTGGCCCAGCTGGCCGTGCCGCAGGTTGTGCAGAATATGATCGAGGCGGTCACCCAGGCCAGCGGCAACCTTGCGGTCGCCGAGCAGGTGCTGCTCAACGGGGCAGGGCTCATCCTGCTCTTCGCTGTGCTGCGCGGCGTGTTCTCCTTCCTGCAGGCCTTCATGTCGGAGAGCACGTCGCAGGGCCTGGCCTTCGACCTGCGCAACGCGATCTTTGCCAAGATCCAGCGTCTCTCGTTCAGCTATTACGACCAGAACCAGACCGGGCAACTCATGGTGCGCGCCACCGACGACGTGGAGCGGCTGCGCACCTTCATCGCCCAGGGCCTGATCCTGGCTGCCCAGTCGTTCCTGCTGCTGAGCGGGGCGCTCGTCGTACTGGCGTTCACCAATCTGCAGCTGACCCTGGTGGTGCTGCCGCTGCTGCCGATTGCGCTGGTGGTTTTTGTCGCGTTCGGGCGCATCAGCCAGCCGCTCTTTGCGCTGGTGCAGCAGAAGCTCTCGGCGCTGAATACGATCCTCCAGGAGAACCTGGCCGGGATCAAGGTGGTAAAAGCCTTCGCCCGCGAGCCCTACGAGGAGCGCCGCTTCGACGTGGCCGCGACCGAACTCATGGCCCAGCAGCTGCGGGTCAGCCGGGTCTTCTCCTTCCTCTTCCCGGTTGTCTTCCTGGTTGCCCAGATCGGCCAGGCGGCGGTGCTCTACTTCGGCGGGCAACAGATCCTTGGCGGCACCCTGAGCCTGGGCGAGTACCAGAAGTTCAGCCTCTACCTGATCTACGTCTTCCTGCCACTGGGACAACTGGGCTTCGTCATTGCGCTCCTGGCCCAGGCCGCGGCCTCGGCAACGCGCATCTTCGAGGTGCTCGACGCGCGCAGCGAGATCGTCGAGCGGCCCGATGCCCACGAACTGCCGCCGATCAGCGGGCGGGTCGAGTTTCGCGCGGTGAGCTTCCGCTACTTCGGCAGCAGCGAGCCGGTGTTGCAGGAGGTGAGCTTCGTGGCCGAGCCGGGGCAGACGGTGGCGCTGCTCGGCGCGACCGGCAGCGGCAAGACCAGCATCATCAACCTGATCCCGCGCTTCTACGATGTGAGCGAGGGCGCGGTGCTGATCGACGGCCACGATGTGCGCGATGTGACGATCGACAGCCTGCGCTCGCAGATCGGCATCGTGCTACAGGAGACCAATCTCTTCAGCGGCACGATCCGCGACAACATCGCCTTCGGGCGGCCCGAGGCCAGCGACGACGAGGTGATCGCGGCAGCCCGGGCGGCAGCGGCGCACGACTTCATCATGAGCTTCCCCGATGGCTACGCCACCAGCGTGGGCGAGCGCGGCGTGACCCTCTCCGGCGGGCAGCGGCAGCGCATCGCAATCGCCCGCGCGCTGCTGCTCAACCCGCGCCTGCTCATCCTCGACGACTCGACCAGCAGCGTCGATCTGCAGACGGAGCAACGCATCCAGCAGGCGCTCGACCAGTTGATGCACGGGCGGACCAGCTTCGTGATCGCCCAGCGCATCAGCACGGTGCTGAACGCCGACCAGATCCTTGTGCTCGATGGCGGGCGGGTGGCCGCCCGTGGCAACCACGCCGAACTGATGGAGAACAGCCCGATCTACGCCGAGATCTACCACTCGCAGCTGGTCGACGATATGAAGCCGGCTGCCGCCTGAGAAGGAATAACCTATGATGATGGGAGGCCCAGGCGGCCCCGGCCGCCTGCTGAACCAGGAGACCCAGAAGCCCAAACGGGTGGGCGCGACCCTGGCGCGCTTCTGGCACTACTTTCGCCCCTGGTGGTACGCGGTGGTGCTCACGGTCGTGCTGATCGTGGTGGCTACCACTCTGCAGGTGGCCACCGCGCCGGTGATCGGCCAGGCGGTAGACTGCTACCTGGCGCCCAATGCGACCGCCTGCTGGTACGACCCGGCGGCAGTTGAACTGGACATGAGCGCGCGGCTCGCCGGGCTGGGCGGGCTGGTGCTGCTGCTGGTCGTACTCTTCACCGCCGGCTCGCTGCTGCAGGGCCTGGCCTTCTTCAGTATGAACTGGGCCGGTCAGCGGGCGTTGCGCCAGATCCGCGAGGACACCTTCGCCCAGATCCACCGGCTCTCGCTCGGCTTCTACGCCCGCAACGAGGCCGGCAACATTATGAGCCGCATCACCAGCGACACCGATACCATCCAGCAGGTGCTCGGCTTCGCCCTGCTCAGTGTGGTCAGCGGCATCCTGCAGCTAGTGATCACCGGCGCGCTCATGCTGCAGACCAACCTGCCCTACGCGCTACTGAGCCTCAGCGTGTTGCCGCTGATGGCGCTGGCGACCTTCTACTTCTCGAGCCAGGCGCGCAAAGCCTTCCGCCGCAGCCGCCGCGAGATGGGTAGCGTCAACGCCGGGCTGCAGGAGAGCATCGCCGGTGTGCGTGAGGTGCAGGCCTTCAACCGTGAGGACGAGAGCATCGAACAGTTCCGGCGGGCCAATGCGGCCAACCGCGATGCCAACGTGCGCGCGGCCAGCTTCACCAGCGCGCTCAACCCGGTGCTCGAAGCGCTCGGCTACGTCGCGATCGCGATCGTGGTGGTGGTCGGCGGCCTGAGCGCCCTGCGCAACCAGCCGCTGCTCGGGACCGCCGTGATCTCGCTCGGTACGGTCTTTGCCTTCATCCAGTACGTGCAGCGCTTCAACCAGCCCATCCAGCAGATCGCCGTACTCTGGACCAACATCCAGAGCGCGATCGCCGGCGGCGAGCGCATCTTCGGCCTGCTCGACGAAGTTCCCGACCTGGTTGACCGCCCGGATGCCCGCCCGCTTGCGTCGATCAGCGGACAGGTGGCCTTCGAGGAGGTCTGGGCCGAGTACAAGCCGGGCGAGCCGGTGTTGAAGGGGATCAGCTTCAGCGTCGAGCCGGGGCAGACCGTGGCGATCGTCGGGCCGACCGGGGCCGGCAAGACGACGATCGTCAATCTCATCCCGCGCTTCTACGACGTGAGCGCCGGTCGCGTGACGATCGACGGCAACGACGTGCGCGCGGTAACTGCGGCGAGCCTGCGCAGCCAGATCGGGGTGGTGCTGCAGGATACGTTCCTCTTCGCCGACACGGTGATGAACAACATCCGCTACGGGCGGCTGGATGCCACCGACGAGGAGGTGGTCGCCGCGGCGCAACTCGCGCTGGCCCACACGTTTATCGAGCGGCTGCCCGAAGGTTACCAGACGCGGCTCGGCGAGCGGGGTGGCGGCCTGAGCCAGGGCCAGCGCCAGTTGATCGCGATTGCACGGGCGGCCCTGGCCAACCCGCGCATCCTCATCCTCGACGAGGCGACCAGTAGTGTCGACACGCGCACTGAGCGCCTGATCCAGCAAGCCTTCGACAAGCTGCTCGAAGGGCGGACCAGCTTCGTGATCGCCCACCGGCTCAGCACCATCCGTGGCGCCGACCTGGTGCTGATGGTGCAAGGCGGCCAGATCGTCGAGCGCGGCACGCACCAGGAGTTGCTGGCGTTGCGCGGGGCCTACTACGAGCTGTACATGAGCCAGTTCCGCCGCGAAGAGGAGCCACTGGCCGCATAGCAACGCCCCCGTTCGCTACGATGGGGGTGGGTTTTCTTGCCCGCGCCACCGGCCCGCTGGACCGCCGGGAGCCTCATCCCAGCCTCCCCCAGCGGGGGCTTTCAGGTGGAGGGTTGTGGAGGGGGTGGGGGTTTAGCGAGAACTTCGTTGACAGACCAATGAGCCGCCCGGTGCGCGGGGCGCCGCGATCATTCGCCAGCGGTATCGAAAATGCGTCACACCCCGAGCTCGTTTGACCGCTTGACAGGGTGCACGGCTCCATGGTATGCTCCACGCAATGAGGGTTTTGTAAGGGTTGCACAATATATGGGCGCTCGATTTGTGAATATTCTCCTCCTTAGCGGCCTCGTACTCCTCCTTATTGGGTGGAGCAATAGCCGTTAAGGGAGGGGACGTCGAGCCCCAGCAGCCTGAGTGAGACTGAACCTCCCGAGCCAGCGCCGGGGGGTTTTTTCGTAGCCTGAATTCACACCTGGAATGGGAGACGATTGGTATGGAGCGTATTGGCCGCATCATCGGTGAACTGCTGGCACGGCTTGGTGGCCCGCGCCTCCAGCCTGCGCCCATCCCGGTTCGCGTGCGGCGCTAGCGCCAGGGCTATCCACCGCCGCACCATCCGCGCAGTGCCCCGCGCGGGTGCAGGCCCACAGCGACGTGGGCAGCGGCGCACCGCCTCATCGACGTGGCATCCGCCGGTCGGTTTTCCCAGGGAACACGTTCCACAAACCAGGACACTGCAGGTCCACTCTCTATGGCAGCGCGAGCAGCCGCGGGCTGTGACGCCCGGCCTCGTGTTGCCACCACCCGTGCGATGAGGAGGACGTATGTCCGAGACACGAACCGGCGCCCAGATCATGTGTGAGGCGCTTATCCGCGAGGGCGTCGAGGTGATGTTCGGCATCCCCGGCGGCGCGATTATGCCGTTCTACTACGCGATGTGGGAGTATCGCGACCAGCTGCGCCACGTGCTCTGCCGCCACGAGCAGGGCGCCGGCCATGCCGCGGAGGGCTATGCCCGCGCCACTGGCCGGCTCGGCGTCTGCATCGGTACCAGTGGCCCCGGGGTGACCAACCTGGTAACCCCGATCGCTGACGCGATGATGGATAGCACGCCTATCCTCGCCATCTGTGGCCAGGTGGGTAGCCACGTGCTGGGCAAAGATGCCTTCCAGGAGACCGACATCACCGGCATCACCATGCCGATCACCAAGCACAACTACCTGGTGAAGGATGTCAATGACCTGGCCTACGTCTTCAAAGAGGCCATCCATATCGCCACCACTGGCCGCCCCGGCCCCGTGCTGATCGACATCACTAAGGACGCAATGCAGAAGGCTACCGTGCCCAACTGGGACCAGAAGCTCAACCTCCCCGGCTACAAGCCTACCTATGCCCCCAACCGCAAACAGGTGCGCGAGGCGCTCAAGCTGCTGCTCACGGCGCAGAAGCCGCTGATCATCGCCGGCAACGGCGTGATCATGTCCGGCGCCAGCGAGGAACTGCGCCACTTCGCCGAGCAACTGCGCATCCCGGTGATTACCACCCTCCACGGGATCGGCTCCTTCCCCGAGGATCATCCGCTCAGCCTGGGCATGCCCGGTATGCACGGCTGGGTGCACTGCAATCGTGCCATCCAGGAGTGCGATGTGCTCTTCAACATCGGTGGCCGCTTCGATGACCGCGTCACCGGCAAGGCCAGCACCTTCGCCCCCAACGCCCGTGTCATCCACGTGGACATCGACCCCTCGGAGATCGGCAAGAATGTCAAGGTGACGGTGCCGATCGTCGGCGATGCCCGCCTGACGCTGCAGGCGCTGCTCGAGGAGATGCCCGAGCGTGAGGCGCTCGCCGAGTTGCACGCCCATGCCTCCGACTGGATGGAGCACATCCGCGATATGCAGGAGAAGCACCAGGGCAAGCAGCAGTACGTCAATCGGGCGAACACCGAGCATATGGCCCTGCCGCCCCACGATGTCTATGAGAAGCTCAACCGCTCGCTGGCCCTCCGCGGCAACTACCACGTGGTTACCGACGTGGGCCAGCATCAGATGTGGGCCGCGCAGTTGCTCGACTGGAACGCCGGCCCACGCACCCACATCACCTCGGGCGGCGCGGGCACCATGGGCTTCGCCGTGCCCGCCTCGCTTGGGGTGGCCATCGCGCATCCCAACGATACGATCTGGGCCATCGTGGGCGATGGCGGCTTCCAGATGACCAACCAGGAGATGGCGACGATCATGCAGGAGGGCATTAAGAACATCAAGGTCGCCGTGATCAACAACGGCTACCTGGGCATGGTCCGCCAGTGGCAGGAACTGTTCGAGAACAAGCGCTACAGCGGTACGCCGCTCTCCGGCCCCGACTTCGCCAAGCTGGCCGAGGCCTACGGCTGGAAGGGCCTCACCGTTGAGCACGCCGACCAGGTGCAGGCCGCGATCGACGAGGCCCACGCTACCGATGGCCCGGTGCTGATCGACTTCCGCGTTGAGCGCGAGGTCAATGTCTTCCCGATGGTGCCCCAGAACAAGTCGATCGGCGAGATGATCATCACTGAGGCGGATGCGTAGTACCGGGTAAAGGAACGAACCTCATGCGTAAACACACGATCGTCGCCCTCGTCCAGGATCGCCCTGGTGTGCTCAGCCGGGTGGCCGGCCTGGTGCGCCGCCGCGGCTACAACATCGAGAGCCTGGCCGTCGGCCATAGCGAACAGCCCGGCGTCAGCCGCATGACCATCGTCGTCGAGTCGGATTACGTGGAGCAGGTGGTGAAGCAACTCTACCGCCTGATCGAGGTGATCAAGGTCTCCGATGTCACCACCGACCCGACGGTCGAGCGCGAGATGGTGGTGCTCAAGCTCCACGCTCCGGCCTCCGCCCGCCACGAGGTCGTCTCGATGTGCGGCGTCTTTGACGCGAAGATCGTCGATGTGGGCACCAGCACGATGATCGTCGAGATGACCGGCACACCGGCCAAGGTGGAGAATTTCATCGAGGTGGTACGCCCCTACGGGATCAAGGAAATGATGCGCACCGGGCGCATCGCCATGGTGCGCGGCGCCCGCGGCCACAACGCCAGCGAGTATGTGGAGAGCGCCGGTCCCAACGGCGCGACTGCACCGACCCTCAACTGATCGGCAGGCACGGCGGGCGGAGCAGATGTTCCGCCCTTCGTAATCTTTTTTGATCCCGACGCGGATCGTATGGGCGTGGCAGCGCAGCACCGCCGCCTGCCGCGTCTCCACGGAGAACGACCACCGATGGCAGAGCTGTTCTACGACAAGCAGGCCGACCTCGAGCGCCTCAAGAACAAGCCGATCGCGATCATTGGCTTCGGGAGCCAGGGCCATGCCCATGCGCGCAACCTTGCCGATAGCGGCCTCGATGTGCGCGTCGGGCTCTACCCCGGCTCGAAAAGCTGGGCCAAGGTCGAGGCGGCCGGCCTGCGACCGCTGCCGGTCGCCGATGCGGCCCGCGAGGCCCAGATCGTCATGATCCTCACCCCCGACATCGGCCAGGCCGATATCTACCGCGACCATATCGCCGCCCACATGACGCCGGGCAAGACGCTGATGTTCGCCCACGGCTTCAACATCCGCTTCGGCCAGATCCTGCCGCCCCCCGGCATCGATGTGAGCATGGTGGCGCCCAAGGCCCCCGGCCACCGTGTGCGCGAGGTTTACACCCAGGGTGGCGGCGTGCCCGCCCTGGTGGCCGTGCAGCAGGACGCCACCGGTGGCGCCTTCGAGGATGCGCTGGCCTACGCCAAGGGCCTGGGCTGCACCCGCGCCGGTGTGCTCAAGACGACCTTTGCTGAGGAGACTGAAACCGACCTCTTCGGCGAGCAGGTGGTGCTCTGCGGCGGCGTGTCGGCCCTGGTCAAGGCGGCCTTCGAGACCCTGGTGGAGGCCGGCTACCAGCCCGAGGTGGCCTACTTCGAGTGTATGCACGAACTCAAGCTGATCGTGGACCTGTTCTACCAGGGTGGGCTCAACTACATGCGCTACTCCGTGAGCGATACTGCAGAGTGGGGCGACTATACCGCCGGGCCCAAGATCATCACCCCGGAGACGCGCGCCGCTATGAAGCAGATCCTCACCGATATCCAGTCGGGCGCCTTCGCCGAGGACTGGATCGACGAGAACCACAACGGCCGTCCGCGCTTCAACGCCTATCGCAAGGCCGATATCGAGCACCCGATCGAGAAGATCGGCCTGGAGTTGCGCCGTATGATGCCCTTCGTTAATCCGCGCGAGGTGACGCCTGGATCGGGCGGTGCGTAGGATCACAGAGGAGACGGAAGCACCATGGAGTCCCACGTAGGCCACGTACGCATCTTTGATACGACCCTGCGCGACGGTGAGCAGGCCCCCGGCTGTACCATGACCCTGGAGGAGAAGCTGGAGGTGGCGCGCCAGTTGGCGCGCCTCAATGTCGATATCATCGAGGCCGGCTTCCCGGCTGCCTCCCCCGGCGACTGGGCCGCTGTCCACGAGATCGCCCGCGAGGTCGGCACCGCCGATGGCCCGGTGATCGCCGCGCTGGCCCGGGCCAACCGCGATGACATCGAGAAGGCCTGGTCGGCCATCCAGCCCGCGGTCAAGAAGCGCATCCATACCTTCATGTCCACCTCGGACATTCATCTCGAGCACCAGTTCCGCAAGACCCGCGCCGAGGCGCTGGTCATCATCCGCGAGATGGTGACCTTCGCCCGCTCGCTCTGCGACGATGTGGAATTCTCGCCGATGGATGCCGGGCGCAGCGACCCCGCGTTCCTGCGCGAGGCCGTCACGGTCGCGGTTGCGGCGGGCGCCACGACGCTGAACATCCCCGATACCGTCGGCTACCTCACCCCCGACGAGTACGGCGCGATGATCCGCGATCTCTACGAGCACGTCCCCGGGATCGAGGCCTGCGTGCTCTCAACCCACTGCCACGACGACCTGGGCGTCGCGGTGGCCAACTCGCTGGCCGGGGTGCGCAACGGCGCCCGCCAGGTTGAGTGCACCATTAACGGCATCGGCGAGCGGGCCGGCAATGCCTCGCTCGAAGAGGTGGTCATGGCCATCCATACCCGTGGCCAGTTCTACGGCGTGCGCACCCAGATCAATACCCGCGAGCTCGCCCGCACCTCGCGGCTGGTCTCGAGCTTCATTGGCGTGCCCGTGCCACCCAACAAGGCGATCGTCGGCGCCAACGCCTTCGCCCACGAGTCGGGCATCCACCAGGACGGCGTCTTGAAATATCGCCAGACCTACGAGATCATGAGCGCCGAGACGGTGGGTCTCGACGGCAATGAACTGGTCCTGGGCAAGCATTCAGGGCGCCACGCCTTCCGCACCAAGCTTAACGCCATGGGCGTCGAGCTGGAGAGCGAGGAGGAGTTCCAGCATCTCTTTGAACGCTTCAAGGACCTCTGCGACCGCAAGAAGCGGGTGGACGACCGCGACATTCTCGCGCTCGTCACCGGCGAGTTGCAGCACACCCCCGAGATCTACAAGCTCGACCTGGTGCAGTACAGCTCTGGCCTGGGCATGATCCCCACTGCGACGGTACGCCTGATCGGCCCCGAGGGCCAGGTCTGGATCGACAGCGACACCGGCACTGGCCCGGTCGACGCGATCTACAAAGCGATCAACCGGATCGTCCAGCGCCCCAACGAACTGCTGGAGTTTTCGATCAACGCGATCACCGAGGGGCTGGACGCGGTGGCCGAGGTGACGGTGCGCATCCGGGAGCAGGGGGTTGTCGCCGAAGACGCGGGCGCCGACATGGGCGCCAGCACCAGCACGGCAACGGTACTGAGTGGCAAGCGGGTCGCCCAGCAGATCTTCAGCGGCTACGGCGTGCATACCGACACCATCGTCGCGGCGGCCCATGCCTACATGGCCGCGCTCAACAAGATGCTCGCCGCGCGCCAGGAGCGGATCAAAGCCGAGGCGGTGGCCTATGCCGCCGGCTACGGCACCGATTAACAATGACGACGATCGCCTATCTCGGCCCCGCCGGCACGTTCAGCGAAGAGGCGGCCCTGGCCTACGCCGGGGCCACCCCTGATACGGTGCTGCTGCCGCTGGCCAGCATCCCCGCGGTGGTGACCGCCATCGAAACCGATGCGGCCACCGTCGGCATCTTGCCGATTGAGAACTTGCTTGAGGGGAGCGTCAATTACACCCTCGACCTGCTCATCCACGAGACGAGCTTGCAGATCGCCGGCGAGATCGTCATTCCGATCCGCCAGTACCTCGCGGCACGCCCGGGGCTGCGCCTCCCCGAGGCCCGGGTGCTCTACGCTCACCCGCAGAGCCTGGGCCAGTGCCGCAAGTTCGTGGAGCGTTGCCTGCCCGGCGTGGCCACGGTGGCCTCGCTCTCCAACAGCGCCGCGCTCGCCGAGGCGCTTGCCGATGAGCGCCCCGCGGTGGCGATCACCACCCGGCGCGCCGCCGAGCTTAGCGGGGCCACCATCCTTGCCCGCGATATCGCCGATAACCTGAACAACGTGACCCGCTTCGTCGTGCTGGCCCAGCACGACGCGCCACCCAGCGGCGATGACAAGACCAGCTTCTGCTTCGCCTTCGACGAGGACCGGGCGGGGACCCTCGTTGGCGCGCTCCACGAGCTCGCCGAGGAGCAGATCAACATGACCAAGCTCGAGTCGCGGCCCTCACGGGCCGTGCTCGGCAAGTACATCTTCCTGGTCGATATCAACGGCCATCGCGAGGAGGCTCACGTCCTGCGCGCGCTGGGCCGCATCCGCGCCAGGTCCGGCATGTTCAAGGTGTTCGGGAGCTATCCCCGCTGGAAGGGTTGAGCCTGGTGAAGCCGTTCATGGCGATGAGGGAGGGGGATCCGGCAGCGGCCTGGCGCAACGACGCGTCGCCGCTGCCCGCCATCAGCACGGTTTGCTGATCGCCGCCGGTTCGCTTGTCGTGGGCTACGCAACGACCAAACGGAGACACAGCCGTGCAGATCCTGCTCTATGATACGACCCTGCGTGATGGTACCCAGCGCGAGGGTCTCGCGCTCTCCTGCGAGGATAAACTCAAAATCGCCCGTGTGCTCGATGAGCTCGGGGTACACTACATCGAGGGTGGCTGGCCCGGCTCCAACCCCAAGGACGCCGAGTTCTTCCAGCGCGTTGGCGGGCTGGGCCTGCGCCATGCCCGGGTCAGCGCCTTCGGCGCCACCCGCCGTGCCGACGCCAGCTGCGACGACGATGCGAACATTCGCGCCCTGGTTGCGGCCGCCACGCCGGTTGTTACCCTGGTCGGCAAGAGCTCGGTGCTCCACGTGGAGCAGGTACTTGAGACGACCCGCACCGAGAACCTGGCGATGATCGCCGACTCGGTGGCCTACTTCAAGGCGCTGGGCAAAGAACTGGTCTACGACGCCGAGCACTTCTTCGACGGCTACAAGCTCGATCCGGACTATGCCCTCGCCACGCTGGAGGCTGCCGCCAGCGCCGGCGCCGACTGCCTGGTGCTCTGCGATACCAACGGCGGCGCGCTGCCGGGCGAAGTGGCGACGATCGCGCGGAGGGTGCGCGATCGCCTGGGGGCGGGTTGCCCGCAGCTGGGCATCCACACCCACAACGATGGCGGCCTGGCCCTGGCGAACGCCATGGCCGCGGTGGAGGCGGGCGTTGTGCAGGTCCAGGGCACGATCAACGGCTATGGCGAGCGCTGCGGTAACATGGACCTCATCCCGCTGATCGCCAACCTGCAACTCAAGCTCGGCTACCACTGCGTGACCCCCGAACAGCTGCGCCGGCTGTCCGAGGTGGCCCACGTCGTCGCCGCAGTGGCCAATCTCAACCCCGACAACCACGCGCCCTATGTCGGGCGCAGCGCCTTCGCCCACAAGGGCGGCATCCACGTCGCGGCGATCGAGAAGGTCGAGTCGAGCTACCAGCACATCGACCCGGCCCTGGTCGGCAACCAGAAGCGCGTGGTGGTGAGCGAGCTGTCGGGGCGCGGCAATGTGCGCATGCGCGCCGACGAGCTCGGGTTGCGCCTCAACGGCGCCGAGGGCGGGCTGGTCCAGCGGATCAAGCAGCTTGAGCACCGTGGCTTCCAGTTCGAGGCCGCCGAGGGCAGCTTCGAGATGCTGGTGCGCCGTAGCGCGGCGGGCTATGTGCCGCCTTTTGAGTTGCTCGATTTCACCGTGATCGTCGAGAAACGCGGCGACCACGAGATCGCCTCGCAGGCGATGGTCAAGGTACGCGTCGGCGACCAGTTGATGCACACCTCAGCCGAGGGCCACGGCCCGGTCAACGCGCTCGACGGCGCGATCCGCAAGGCGCTGCTGCCCCATTACCCCGCACTGGACGAAGTGCGTCTGGTAGACTATAAAGTGCGTATCATCGATGCCCACCTGGGGACCGCCGCCACGCCCCAGGTGCTGATCGAGAGCGCACGGGGCGATGAGCGCTGGTCCACCGTCGGCGCCTCGCAGAACATCATCGAGGCCAGCTACCTGGCCCTCTGGGACAGCCTGGAGCTGCCGCTGCTCCGTGATCGCGAAGCGTGCCAGCAGTTGGCCAGCGAACGCGCATAGCCCGGCGGGCACGCGCGGGGGTCGCGGCCCACAGAGATGACTGGTTGTGCTGCGGCGCAGCGAA
>DAOUBZ010000007.1:0-4122 GCA_034432515.1 Chloroflexaceae bacterium
AACGATACTGCTGGCAAACCCCGTTTTGCTCACGCCGGGTGCGCGGGCCTCCGGCCCGCATGCAGGCGGGACGCCCGCGCACCCGGCGTGAGCAAAACGGGGTTTGCCAGCAGTATTCTGAGAGGGTCTGGAGCCCCCGTCCGGAGGGACGCAGCACTCTTTTCACCTCAGCCGAGGAGGATCACCCGATGCACGATGCGTTCGACGATGACCTGGCCGATCGCGCCGAGCTGACAACCATCAACACCTACGGCGAGTACCTCTGTGTCGAGCACACAGGTGGGCCACGCTACATCTACCGTCGCGTCCGGCCCGGGGCGCGCCCGCACCCGCTGATCAGCAGCATGGTGTACGCCGGCAGCGTGTATGGTCTGGTGTCAATCGAGGATGAGAAGGAGTAGATGCGGCGCATTGGACGAAGCCGCCCTGTCTACCCCTTCACCGAGCCGGCCAGCAGGCCACGCACGAAGAAGCGCTGCAGTGAGAAGAAGACGAGTAGTGGGATGAGCATCGAGATGAAGGCCCCCGCAGTGAGCACGTGCCAGTCCTGGCCACGTGAGCCGACCATGTCGGCCAGGCGCATGGTCAGCACCTGCACATTGGGCTGCGCGCCGATGAAGATCAGGGCCACCAGGTAGTCATTCCAGACCCAGAGGAACTGGAAGATTGCGAAGGAGGCCAGGGCCGGCACCGAGAGCGGCAGGATCAGGCGCGTGAAGATCGTGAAATGCGAGGCCCCGTCGATAAAGGCCGACTCGAGCAGGTCGCGCGGGAGCTGGCTGATGTAGTTGTAGAGCAGGTAGGTGGCCAGCGGCAGGCCGAAGCCGGTGTGGGCCAGCCAGACCGCCAGGTAGGTGCCGTTGAGGTCGAGGCGTACGAAGTCGCGGAGCAGCGGCACCAGGGCCACCTGAAGCGGCACAACCAGCAGCGCCACGACGATGGTGAAGAGTAGAAAGCGGCCCGGGAAGCGCATCCAGGCGAAGCCGTAGGCGGCGAAGGCGGCGATCAGGATGGGGATCACGGTCGAGGGAATGACCACGGCGATGTTGTTGATCAGCACGCCCCAGAGGTCCTCGCCCGACTCGACCACCCGGTTGCCGGCGGCATCGGTGTAGACATACTCGCGCCCGCCGGTGACGATGCGATAGTTCTCGAGGGTGAAGTTGGTATTCATCGCCCAGGCCCGGCCCTGGACCGCGATCAGCCGCCCGCGGCGGTTCTCCCAGGTGATCTTACGGCCGTCGGGCAGGATCACGCCCTGGGCGATCTGGTCGGCGGTGTAGGTGCCGCCGCCGAGCTCGGAGGGCAGGGTGATCGGGGCGCGCAGATCGGTCTCGGCGGGCAGCTGGATGGTCTCGACGGTGACCGTCTCGCGATGGGGCAGCACCGTCCACCAGCCCGAGGTGCGGATATCGTCGCGGTCGCGGAAGGACGAGACCAGCAGGCCGATGGTCGGGATGGTCCAGATCAGGCAGAGGATCGCGAGCAGGGTGTTGACGATGATCTTGCCGATCAGCTGCTGGCGCTTCCGGCTTACGGCGCGGCGCGCGGTTGCAGCGGGCTTAGCGGTGACGGCGGCCATCAGAACACCTCCTGCTTCTTGAGCTGGCGCAGGTTGTAGATCATCACCGGGATGACGGCGAGCAGCAGCACGATCGCGATTGCCGAGCCGTAGCCGAAGTTGCGGTTAGTGAAATACTGGCGGTAGAACTCGACCGCGATCACATTGGTACCGTACTGGCCACCGGTCATCACCTGCACAATGTCGAAGATCTTCAGGGTGAAGATCAGGATGGTTGTTGTAACGGTGACGATGGTGCCCTGGATGGCAGGTAGCATGATCCGCCAGAAGATCTGTATCTCGGTGGCGCCGTCGACCCGCGCCGCTTCGAGGATGTCTTCGGGGATGCCCTTGATCGCCGCCGAGAAGATCACGAGGGCGAAGCCGGTCTGCATCCAGATCAGGATGATGACTAAGAAGAAGTTATTCTGGGGTTGGAGCAGGGTCGTCCAGGCCTGAGGCGGGAAGCCGAGGCCGGTGACAATCGCATTGAGCAGGCCGATCTGCGGCTGGCCGGGCGGCGCGTAGTAGTAGACGAAGCGCCAGATCACGCCGGCGCCAACCATGGAGATCGCCATCGGCATAAAGATCAGCGATTTGGCGACCGTCTCGAAGTTGCTGCGGTCGGCGAGCACGGCGATCAGCAGGCCGAAGACGACGCAACCGGCGGTGCCGATCAGCATCCAGAAGAAGATATTGTTGCGGAAGGCCGTAAGCATCATCCGCTCGGTGAAAACGGCGAGATAATTGCTCAGACCCACGAACGAGCTCGAGTTCTGGTTCAGGAAGCTGAGGTAGAGCGTGCGTAGGGCGGGGAACAGGAGTGCCCAGCCGAGGAAGGCTGCGGCCGGCCCGACGAAGATGTAGGGCAGCACGGCGCGGCGGATGCGGCCCGGCAGCTGCTCGGCGATCATATTCAGGGTGTAGAAGGTGCCGGCGGCGCCGCCGACGCCCCAGACGATCGCGATAGCGGCGGTGAGCAGCTTGGGCACGGAGCCGGTACGCTGGGCTTCGCGCAGGAACGCAAAGCCTCCCCACAGGAACGCGACCAGCAAGCCCAGGAGTACCAGCGCAACGACGAGGCGCCCGGGGTTCAGGCCCTCACTGGAGGGTGCGGCACTTTGCCGCGGGGTCACTTCAGTGGTTTGCATAAGCCTCGCTCCCGTGGGACGATGTGCCACCCGGGACGGTTCCCGGGTGGGGCCGCAGGAGGGCCAGAGCAGCGGCAGCGCCGCTGCTCTGGCGCTACGGGCTACCGTGGCCAGCCCGCGTCGATCTCCTTCATTGCCGTGTCAAGATCGACGGTGCCGGCGACGAAGTCGGTCATACCGCGCCAGAACGAGCCGGCGCCGACCTCGCCGGGCATCAGGTCGGAGGCGTCGAAGCGCAGGCTGGTGGCGTTGCGGATGATCTCGGCCACGCCGCGCTCGATGTCATCGCCGTACCAGCTCAGATCCGAGTCGGCATGCGGCGAGATCGCGCCGCCGGCGGCCATCCAGTCCTGCACCGAGGCGCCAGTGGAGAAGAAGGACATGACTGCGCGCACCTCGGGCCGGTCGTTGAACATGCCCATCAGGTCGCCGGCTACCAGCACCGGCTTGCCGTAGGCCGGGTCAATCGGCGGCAGGTAGAAGAACGAGTAGTCCACGCCGGGTTTGGCGGTGGAGGGGAAGAAGCTGGTGATGAAGTTGCCCTGCTTGTGCAGCCAGCAGCCTGGCTGATCGGCGAACATGGGCGTGGGGGCATCGCCGAAGAAGGTGGTGACAATCGAAGCGCGGCCGCCGTAGACGTACTGGTCGTTGAACCAGATCTCGGCCATCTTCTCGGCGGCGTTCTTCACCTCGGGCGAGCTGAAGGGCAGGTCACCCTTCACCCAGGCATCGTAGTTCTCCAGGCTGGTGGTGCGGAGCATAATCTCCTCCATCCAGTCGGTGGCCGGCCAGCCGGTGGCCGCGCCCGACTCGATGCCGATGCACCAGGCCGTATCACCGTCGGCGGCGATCTCGTCGGTCAGCGCCAGCATCTCATCCCAGGTCTGCGGGATGCTATAGCCGGCCTCCTCGAACTTGGTCTTGGGATACCAGACCAGGCTCTTGCCGTTCACCCGCTGCCAGACGCCGGCCATGATCGGACCGTCGGGGCTTTCCATGGTGGCCATGTCGAGCCAGCTCTGGTTGTAATTCGTGCTCAGCCAGTCGGCGCTGATAAACTGGCTCACGTCGACGACCTTGCCGTCGCGCACGAAGTTGGCCAGCAGGCCGGGCTGGGGAAAGTCGGCGATGTCGGGCGGGTTACCGCCATCGACGCGGATGGAGATACTGGCCTCGAACTCCTTCGAACCCTCGTACTGGATGTCGATCCCGGTGAGCTCCTCGAAGGTGGCCATGGCCTGGTTGAACTTCACCGCGTCGGCGTCGGTGAAGGGGCCGGTCATGGTGACGGTGGTGCCACGGTACTCGCCGGCGAAGGCGGCGGCGAGCTCGGCGCTGATCTTGTCGGCGTCTTCGGCGAGGGCGCGGGTGGCCGAGCCGGTGGCGGGCGCAGCAGGCGCTGCGGTGGGC
>DAOUBZ010000008.1:0-31024 GCA_034432515.1 Chloroflexaceae bacterium
CGTTTTGCCCACGCCGGGTGCGCGGGCGTCCCGCCCGCATGCGGGCCGGAGGCCCGCGTACCCGGGTTTGCCAGCAGTATCGTGCAACGTCCAGCGACTCTGGACCTCACCCACCCCGGGCTCAGGCCTTCCACCGGCCAATCAGCTTGCGCAGCTCCATCAACCAGAGCACACTGCTCGCCACCACGACGCAGATCAGCCAGTCGCCCGGCGCCAGCGCCACGGTGGTGAACGCCTGCTGGAGCAACGGCAAATAGACCACCGCGACCTGCAAGGCCACCGAAAGCGCCAGCGCCGCCCACAACCAGGGGTTGCTGAAGAGCCGGTGGAAGGCGCTCCGCTCCGCCGAGCGCGCGTTGAAGACATTGAAGAGCTGGAAGAAGACGAGCGTGGTGAACGCCATGGTCTGCCCGTAGTGCAGCGAACCCGCGCCGGCGATCAGGCCGCCAGGCAGCGCCCAGTCCATCACCGCCAGGGTGCCGACGGCCATGATCAGGCCCACGAAGAGGATGTTGAACCACATCTGGCCGGTGATCACCGGGCTGCGCGGATCGCGCGGGGGCCGTTGCATGACCGTGGGGTCAGCCGGCTCCAGCCCCAGGGCCAGGGCCGGCGCCGAGTCAGTCAGCAGGTTGATCCAGAGGATCTGGGTGGCCAGCAGCGGCACGACCAGCAGCGAGCCTTCGTGGGGCACCAGTCCGATCAGGCCCGCCAGCGTCACGCCGCCAAACATGGTCAGCACCTCGCCGATATTCGACGAGAGCAGGTAGCGCAGGAACTTCTGGATATTGGCAAAGATCGAGCGACCCTCCTCCACCGCCGCCACGATCGAGGCGAAGTTATCGTCGGTGAGGATCATATCGGCGGCGCCCTTGCTGACGTCGGTGCCGGTGATGCCCATCGCCACGCCGATATCGGCCGCCTTCAGCGCCGGGGCGTCGTTCACACCATCGCCGGTCATGGCGGCGATTGCCCCCTCGGCCTTCAGCGCGCGCACGATCCGTAGCTTATGCTCCGGTGCCACCCGGGCAAATACCGCACACGTCTGCACCGTCCGCCGCAGGGTAGCATCGTCCATCCGTTGCAGCTCGCTGCCCGTGACCGCCGGCTGCCCCGGCTCGCTGATGCCCAGCTCCGCCGCGATCGCCGCCGCTGTCCGCGGATGATCGCCAGTGATCAGGATCGGCCTGATGCCCGCCATTCGTGCCTCGGCCACCGAGGCCTGCGCCTCCGGGCGCGGCGGATCGATCAGCCCCAGCACACCCAGGAAGACAAAGGCCTGCTCCACCTCCTCGCTCAACTCGCCGCTCACCGCATCGCGCGCCAGGGTGCGGTAGGCCACCCCCAGGGTGCGCAACGCTGCGCTGGCCAGGGCCTCGACGCTCGCCAGGATTGCCTGGCGGCGTTCGGCGCTGAGCGGGCGCACTTCGTCGCCCGGGCCGACCCGCTCGAAGTCGCAGCGGGCCAGCAAGACATCGGGCGCCCCCTTGGCGAAGACCATCACCCGCTCTTTGCGCTGGTCCATATGGGCCGTGCTCATCAGCTTGCGCTCCGAACTGAAGGGCACCTCACCCACCCGCGGGAAGCGCTCGCCAAGCTCGGCGTCGCCGAGGCCCACTTTGCGCGCCGCCACCAGCAGGGCGCCCTCGGTCGGGTCGCCCTGGATGCTGAAGCGTCCATCTTCCTCGACCAGCCGCGCGTTGTTGACCATGGAGGCCGCGCGCAGCGTTTTACGCACCTCCTCTAGCAGCGCCGCGTCCTGCAGCGGCTGGCCGTCGCACTCCAGCCCTCCCGTCGGATCATAGCCCGTGCCCGAGAGCTCCACCCGGCCGCTGGCCGTCACCACCGTGCGCACGGTCATCTCGTTCCTGGTGAGCGTCCCGGTCTTGTCCGAGCAGATCACCGTGGTGGAACCGAGCGTCTCCACTGCCGAGAGCTTGCGCATGATCACATTGCGGCGGGCCATGCGCTGCATGCCCAGCGAGAGCACGATCGTGGTGATCGCCGTCAGCCCCTCCGGCACCGCCGCTACGGCCAGGCTCACGCCGAGGATCAGCACATCCACCAGATCGCTGAGCCGGCGGACGCCGCTGCTCACGACGATCGTCCCGCTCATCAGCAGCGCGATGGCGATCACGACGATGCCAAGCAGCCGGCCCACCTGGGCCAGTTCCTTCTGCAGCGGGGTGGGCTCTTCCTCGGCCTCCTGGAGCGTGCCGGCGATCCGCCCGAGCTCGGTGTGCGGCCCGGTGGCTGTTACCACCGCCCGCCCACGGCCCGCGGCCACCGCGGTGCCGGCGAAGAGCATGTTGTGTCGGTCACCAAGCGTCGCCGCTGTGAGCAGCGGGGCGCTGTCCTTGCTCACACTCGCGCTCTCACCAGTCAGGGTCGCCTCGGCGGCCCGCAGTGCGATCGACTCGATCACCCGGGCATCGGCGGGCAGCGTATCGCCCTCCTCGACCAGCAGAATATCGCCGGGCACCAACTCGGCGGCCGCGAGCTCCTGCTGGCACCCATCGCGCAGCACACGGGCGCGGGGCGTGGTCAGCGCGCGCAGGGCCGCCACGGCCTGCTCGGCGCGGCTCTCCTGCACGTAGCCGAGCAGGCCGTTCAGCAGCACAATCGCGAGGATGGTCAGCGCCTCGAACGGGACCGGCTCCCCACGTTCGAGTAGCCACACGACAAAGGAGATCACCGTCGCCACGAGCAGCAGCCCGGTGAGCGGGTCGCGGAACTGGAGCAGGAAGCGCAGCCAGGCGGGCGTCGGCGGCGCCTCCGGAAGCTCGTTACGCCCATAGCGCGCCAGGCGCGCCTGTGCTTCGGTGGTGCTCAGCCCATGGGCAGCATCCACCGCGAGGTCGGCTAGCACCTCGGCCACGGTGCACCGGTAGGCTGCATCTTCAGCTACGCGGCCTGGCAGCGTCATCGGCAGATCGGCACTGGCACGGCTACGTCACTCCCTGGCCATAGACGCGCCGGATGCTCATGCGCACCGTGGCCCGTGGCACATCGGGACGACGGGCCAGCCACTCGTCGACCCGCTCCGGGCTGAGGTAGCGCAGCGCCAAGCGCCGCCGGAGCGCCGGATCCGCCGCTTCGACCAGGGCCGTGCCGCTCATGCTCAGATAGCGGATGCCGTCCTCGATCGTGACCGTGATCGTCGGGTTGCGGCGCAGATTCTGCGCCTTGACACTGTTGGCGCCAACACTGAAGCGGATCTGGTCGCCCTCCAGCAGATACCAGACCACCGTCTGCTGGATGCTGCCATCGGCATTGAGCGTACCGACCACCGCATAGTGCCGCCCCTCCAGAAACTCGCGCTGCCGCTCCGTCAAGCGCATTGGGCTTTCCTCGCCATCAGACCATACCACGCACGGCAACTACCGCCCATTGTACCGCGAAACCCGCAGCCCTGGGCAGCCGCTGAGGGTTTGTGACCTGGAGTACGACCGCTCCAGGGTGCGGAATGCTCGCGGTTTCTTTACCAGGGAGGGGTTGACTTTAACCGTTGCATAATGCTATAGTACCTCCAGCAAAGTGAATGGGGTGCCACGATCGCGTCCCTCCATGGGTGTGAATTGAAATGGGGTTAGAGGCATGACGCTCGACCCCATCTTCGTGCCGATACCGGCGCACACCATAGGCGTGAGGGGCCTGAGCGGGCAAGCGACCCGCTCCGGCCCCATTAGTTCTCTCGTGCGCCTGCGTATCCGGCAGACAGCGGCTGGGGTCAAGTCAGCCGCTGTCAAACGTGGGGGCCGATTGTAATCAAGCAGGAGTCTGGGTCGATGAGCGAGCGGTTGCTTGAGTTGGCGCGGCAGCGCGGCTACCTTACCTATAACGATATCCTTGAGCTCTACCCTCAGCCAGAGTTGCACGTGGCGGAGGTCGATCACCTCTATGCCCAGCTTCAGGCTGCGGGCATCAAGGTTGTCGAGTCGCCGGCTGAGCTCGAGCAAGGCGCCAACAACAACGACGACGAGACCCTGAGCGAACTGCCCGACCTGGCCGATGTTGCCTTCGACGACCCGGTGCGTATGTATCTCCAGGAGATCGGTCAGGTTCCCCTGCTCACTGCCGAGCAGGAGGTTGAACTGGCCAAGGCCATGGAGGCGGGCGATCTGGCCCGGCAGCGCCTCGAGCGCGAAGAGTATGAGAGTGGCCGCGAGAAGTTCCTGCTGGAGCGCACCTTCGCCAAGGGCCAGGATGCACGCCAGCACCTGATCCAGGCCAACCTGCGCCTCGTGGTCTCGATCGCCAAGAAGTACACCTCCTATGGGCTGACGATGATGGATCTGGTCCAGGAGGGCAATATCGGCCTGATGCGCGCGGTCGAGAAATTTGACTACACCAAAGGGCACAAGTTCTCAACCTACGCCACCTGGTGGATCCGCCAGGCGATCACCCGGGCGATCGCCGATCAGAGCCGCACCATCCGCCTGCCGGTGCATATGGGCGAGGCGATCAGCCAGGTCAAGCGTACCAGCCACAAGCTCCAGCAGTCGATGCAGCGCGAGCCGACGCCCGAGGAGATCGCCGAGGCGATGGGCATTAGTGCGGGCAAGGTGCGCCGGACGCTCGAGGCCAGCATGCATCCGCTCTCGCTCGAAATGCCCGTCGGGCAGGAGGGCGAGGGACGCATGGGCGATTTCATCGAGGACGATCGCATCTCCACGCCCTCGGAGGCCGCCGCCGCCGCGATGCTGCGCGAGCAGATCGAAGAGGTGCTCCAGAAACTGCCCGAGCGCGAGCGCAAGATCATTCAGCTGCGCTATGGCCTCAAGGATGGTCGCTATCGCACCCTCGAAGAGGTCGGCGTCGAGTTTGGCATCACCCGCGAGCGCATCCGCCAGATCGAGGCCGTTGCACTGCGCAAGCTCCGCCATCCGCACCTCGGCAAGAAGCTGCGCGGCTACCTCGATTAACGCCCGAACCCAGCCGCTACGCAAGCGCCCCCGTTCCCAGCACAGGAACGGGGGCGCTTGCGTCTGGCGCTCACCGGAGCGAGGCACAATCGTGCGTCGCTCCGGTGACGTGTACGGGTGTTCGCTACGTGCCTATGGTGCGCTGAGCACGGCGTTGACCTCCGGCGTGTCAGCGCCGGCACCCACTGCAACCGTGGGGATGCTCGTTCCAGTGTAGGTGCGCACCCGCAGCAGCGGCGCATTCAGCGTGACGAACTCCACCGTGTATGAGCCCGCCGGCAGCCCCGCCAGGGTGTAGCGTCCGGCGCCATCGGTCGAGGCGGTGGCCACCGCAACCCCATCCGCGCGTGCCACGGCAAAGACGCCCGCCAGACCGGCGCCCGAATCCGCCGCCGTCACCCGCCCGCTGATCGTGCCGCCCTGCTGTAGCCGCGCGTCGAGGCCTGAAACGTTCACATCCACCACCACGAAGCTCCCGGCCTCGTCGGGGTTCGGCGAACCGCCGCTCTCGTTCCACCAGGCATCCACATAGGTCCGCGCCGTCTGGTCGAGGGCGAAGACCGTAGTGAACTTGAGCCGGTAGACACCGCGGTTCACCCCGCTGGTCAGGAAGGTGCCCTCCGCATCGGTGAGCCCCACGCTGACCGGCCGGCCCGTGAACTGGTCGATCAGCACGGCGTACACCCCGGCGACCCCGGCGCCGGTGACGGCATCGGTGACCCGGCCGCTCACCTGCGCGCCACGCCCCAGGGTGATGTCGATCCCCGCTCGGCCCTCACCTGCCCGAACCTGCACCGGCGTGGGGTTCGGCGGTGTGGTCCCGTTGGGATCGTAGAGGGCGCTCTGGAATTGCCGGCTGGTGCTGTTGCGCGAGACGGCCGTGATGAACTCGACCGTGTACTGGCCCGCCGGCAGACCACGCAGCGTGTAGCGGCCGGTGGCGTCCGTCACCGCCGTGGCCCGTGGTGGACGTGCCGGGTCACTCGCGTCGTAGGCCACGACGAACACGCCCTGCAGCGCACCGGCGCCATCGCCACTTACCGTACCACTGATCGAGGCTCCCAGCCTGAGGCTGGCATTGATCCCCGTGACGGCCGCCCCGGACGCAACGGGCACACGCTCCGCCAGGCTGTACACCGACCGCCCGGGGTAGTACTCGCTGAGATAGCGCGCAGTCGTCGCACGCTCCGAGGTGAGGGTCACGAACTGCACCGTGTAGCTGCCAGGGTCGAGCGGGCCGCTGGCATAGCTCCCGTCGACTTCGGTACGGGCGACACTGAAGCCGTCCGAGCCGGCATCGTCAAAGACAACGATCACGTCAGGGATGCCCTGACCGGTGATCGCGTCGGTTACCCGGCCACTGATCGTCCCGCTCCGGGCCGAGGCGCTCAGCGTCACGTCCACTCCGGTGCTGATCTGACCGGTGGTCACCGCCCGGTCACTCAGCCGGGTCACCCCGTAGCTGCCACCCCCTGGTGCTGAGCGCGGGTCAAACACCAGGCTGTAGCTGCCTGCGGGCAGATGGGCCAGGGTATAGGCTCCGCTGGCGTCGGTCAGCGCGGCGGCGGCAGCCTCACCAGCACTGTCAAAGGCTACCACGCGCACGCCGGCCAGCGGACCAGCAGCCTGGACGGTGCCGGCAAAGCCGCCGGCGGCGGGCAGGCTCACATTCACGTCGCGGGTCATCTCAGGCGCGCTGACGGTCACCGGGCCGACCGTGGTCGCGGCGGAGAGCCGGAGCGCCGGATCGCTGCTCAGGCTCGGCTGGGCGCGCACGCGGTACTGCCCGCTCGCGAGGCCCGCCGGGATGAAGTAGACGCCATCGGCCCGGCTCGTCGCCGTGGCCACGATCCGCTCATCGGCATCGAGCACCGCGAGGGTCACCCCGGCTACCCCGGCGCCGGCTGCGTTTCGCACCACGCCAGACAGCCCGCCCGCGCCGAAGCTCTGGGCCGGCGCAGCTGCAGGCGCGACGACCGGGGCCGCGGCGGCCACTGCCGCCGGCAGAGCCAGCCCCCCGCTCAGGCCGAGGCCGGCCACCAGGTTACTCCGGCCCCCGCTAACAATAAACGCGCCGACACCTTCGACGCTGCTCTGTCGCCCATGGGCGACCAGGCTGTAGTACCCCGGCGCCAGCGCGCCGCTCCCGAACACTATCCTGATGCGCCCCTCGCGGTCGGCAGTGGTAGTGATTGGCAGCGCCTCGCTGCCGCTGGTCGTATTCAACCAGGTCACCACCTCTTCACCCGGGGCGTAGAAGTTCCCCGTGAAGGTGTGCGCCGTCCCGGGTGGCCCCTGATCTGGCGAGACGGTCAGGTTGAACAGGCCACCGGAAACCCCGCCCTCGCTCTCGTTGCGCACCACCTGCACTTCGGCGAAGTTGCTCCGGCAGGTGCCGGCCGGGCAGGCGAAGGTGGCGAACAGGCCGATCAGGTCACCTTCCCGGGCGTTCCCGCGCACGAAGAAGTTGATCCGGCCCCTGCGGGTCTCGCCAGGTGCGACATTCACAACCTGTACGGTCACCTGTTCGTCGTCGAAGGAGACCCGCCGGTCGCCGTCGGCAAGCGCCGTATCGGTAAAAATCAGCAGGCGCGAGGGATAGAAGAGGCTGAACTGGGTGCTGGGGGCGGTAACCCGGTCCTGGTTGGTGAAGCGAAACTCGACCGAGAGCGAACTCGCCCGTTGCACCTGTTCGAGTGGCACCGGGCGCAGGAAGAGATCGGCATTGACCACGGGCGGCGGCGGCGGCTCAGTGCGAGCCTCACGCGCGTTGAGTGGCAGGAAGAGCAACCGGCCGGCAGCCCGGCTCTGGGCAGGCATCTGCTGGCTCGCTGCCGGTGGTTGCGGCGCCACCTCGGCAGCGACGGGAATCACCCCCAGGAGGAGGGCGAATAGCACGACAAGCGTGATGGCACGACCTGGCCATCGGGCACGACGGTGTGTCTGGTCCATCGGTCAACTCCGTGACTGTGCGCGGGCAGCGGCCTGGCCGCCCGCCTGACAGGCATCAACGTGGCTCGGCGATCGTTATCAGGCGCTCGCTGTAATCGACGATCCCGCCGCCGGCGACGATCCCCTCGCCAATACAGGATACCATGGTCACCAGTTCGCGGCCCTGGTGAAACACATACTCGATCTGCTCGGGCGCAACCCGGAGTTGCTGGGTAACCACGTACTCGTGGGGTTGGCCCAGGCTGTCATAGAGCACCACCCGCTCACCGATGCCCAGTTGATGCAGCCGGGCAAAGGGCGCGGGCAGGTGCGGCGCGGCGAGGAAGGGCAGCACGTGGCCCCAGAGCACGATGTTTTCACCCTGGCCCGGCGCGGCGCTACCGCTGTACCAGCCGACGTCATGGTCCGGCACAACAAACGCGCCGCTGGCGTCGGTGCCAACCGGCACGGTGGCCTGGTCGAGGCCAATCGCAGGAATGATCAGCCGGGTCGGCGCTGCTGCCGGCGCTGCGGGAGGCGGTGGCGGCCCCGGGTCGACCTGGGCCCCACCGGGCGGGTCGACGGCCAGCGGGGCCAGTTCGCGGCCCAACAGCCCACGCAACACCATGCCCTCGGCGATCTGCGGATGCAGCTCGAAGCGCGCCCGCTCAAACCATTGCACCACGTGGGCCTGCCCATCGGCGAGCCGCTCGGTACGCGGCGGGGTCAGCGGCAAGCCGTAGAGCGCCAGGCTCTCCGCCTCACTGACCCCGCCGTCGCCGTCCAGGTCCATCCCACCAGCGCGCCATGCCGCAAGAAATGCCCCACAGACGCTGAGCCCTGTCTCGGCGGCCTGCCAGCACTCACCGGGCATCGCCGTGGCGGCGATCACGGTGGGAAAGCCACCGCCACGTCCCAGCACCTCGGCGCCGACCCGGCCAATCAGCACATCGTAGGGTGGTGAATTGGCGGGGTGCAGTTCGATCCGCGCCCGCTCGAACCACTGAACCAGGCGCGGCTGGCCCTCAACCAGTTCTTCCTGCAGCCCCGTGATCGGAAAGCCAAACACCAGCAGGCCGCCACCCCGCTCCCAGACCTCGCGGATGCGCCCGCCGATACAGTAGCCTGTCTCGACGAAACAGGCAGGCGCGGCCTCCTGCAACGGTGGCGCAGCCACACCGGGACGCGCCGCCAGCCAGCCGGCCAGCAGCGCCCCCAGCAGCACAAGCAGGCCGGCACGGTATATGCTTGGGGTAACACGGATCATCGCACTGCAATCGCCTGGCGACACCACTGCCCGCATCGCAACGTACGGGCGGCCCGCCGTGGCCGCCCCCCGGCCCGCCGTGGCCGCCCCGAATCCGGTGGCATACGGGCGCACAAACCCCGCACCCCAGGATCCACGGCCCGGGCCGGGCGTCAAATCGCGGGGTGCGGGCCAGGGGCGTCAGGGCGTACCCGAGGCAGCCGGATCAGACGATGCGCTCGTGGTCGCGCGCGACGACGAAGCGGCGCACCACGAACACGGCGAGCGCGGCGAGCAGCGCCGCACCCGCGATCAGCAGGGGCAGCGTGCCACTACTGGTGTTCGGCAGACGCCCGCTTGCCACCAGCGTCATATTCACATCAGTGACCGGCGCGCCCCCCGTAATCACGCGGTACACCCGGTTGGTGGTATAGCGCGTCTGGCCACCGACGGAAATGTTGGCCTGCACCGTATAGGCCCGGTTCTGGTCGATGCGCGCCGGGTCGAACGACACATTGTAGCGGAAGGGCGGCTGGGCGCCATTGGTGGTGAAGCGCTGCTCGGCAATCACCTGGCCGGTGCTGCCCGCACTCGGCACCTCGGCAATCTGTACGGTTACCACTGCGTTCGCCGGGAGCAACGTCCGATCAAGGTAGGTCAGCGTCCCGGAGACAACACTCGGCGTCGTCTGGGCGCTGGCCAACCCCGGCAGGGCGATGAGCACGATGGCGAACAGGAGCGCAAACGCTGCGCGAAGCACTTTCATACGACCTCCTGCGGGGCGATCTCAATCTGTTCCTTCGGCAGCCCGGAGTATAGCAGTCCCTGTGCACTTTGTACAGACGCGATCATTACCGAATGGTAGCGCCCATACGCGCCAGTTCCTCCTCGACGATCTTCTCATCGAGCTTCTTGAACAGCGGCTCCGGCTCGCGCAGCGCCTGGCCGATCGGCAGGTGCGGCACCTCCCAGCGCCCGATCCAGCTCGCATAGTCGCCGGTGAGCACCCGGTGGCTGCGCCCGTCCTCCTCAGTGTACTCGCGGAACTGCAGCGGGCCGGCGATGTAGCCGTCGTAGCCGAGATAGCTATGCAGGCGCTGGCTGCTGAAGGGCAGGAAGGGCGTGAAGAGCAGCTTCAGGCTGTCCACACAGCGCAGGGCCACGTACCAGATCGTCGCGGCTCGCTCGCGGTCGGCCTTGATCACCTTCCAGGGCTCCTGCTCACTCAGGTAGCTGTTCACCAGCGCGGCCAACCGCATCACCTCGCTCAGCGCCGCCTTGAAGCGAGCCGCTTCGAGCAACTCGCCGATGCTAGCGAAGCCACCCTCTACCTCGTTCAGCAGCGCCTGGTCGCCCGCCTGCAGCGGGCCGGGCCGCGGAACGACGCCAAAGTTCCGGTGTACATTGGTGAGCGTGCGGTGCACCAGGTTGCCCCAGGTGGCGACCAGTTCATCGTTGTTGCGGCGTACGAACTCGGCCCAGGTGAAGTCGGTATCCTGGTTCTCCGGGCCGGCGATGGTGAGGAAGTAACGCAGCGGATCGGGGTCGTAGCGACTCAGGAAGTCGTTGACATAGATGACGATACCGCGGCTGCTGGAGAACTTCTTGCCCTCCATGGTCAGGAATTCGCTGCTCACCACGTTGTAAGGCAGCTGCAGCGGCACCTCGGCGAAGGCTCCGGCCGCACTGCCGGCATAGTGACCATCGCTGAACACACCCATCAGCTGCGCGGGCCAGATCACCGTGTGGAAGACGATGTTATCCTTGCCCATGAAGTAGTAGTGACGGGCAAAACGGTTCTGCCACCAGTCGCGCCAGGCGTCGGGCCTGCCCTGGTTGTGGGCCCACTCGATGCTGGCCGAGAGATAGCCGATCACGGCATCGAACCAGACGTAGATCCGCTTGTCGTCACGCCCCTCGTACTCCGGCAGCGGAATCGGCACTCCCCAGTCCAGGTCACGGGTGATCGGGCGCGGCTTGAGGTTCTTGATGAAGTTCAACGAGAAGCTGCGCACATTGGGACGCCAGTGCTCCTGCTTCTCGATCCACTCGCGCAGGCGCTCGCCGAACTCCGGCAGGTCGAGGAAGAAGTGCTCGGTCTGCTTGAAGACCGGCGGACTACCGTCGATCTTGGAGCGCGGGTTGATCAGATCGACCGGGTCGAGCTGGTTGCCGCAGTTGTCGCACTGGTCGCCCCGGGCCTCGCCATAGCCACAGATCGGGCAGGTGCCCTCGATGTAGCGATCCGGCAAGGTGCGCCCCGTCGTCGCCGAGAAGGCGCCGAGCGTCTCCTGGCGCAGGATGTAGCCCTTGTCGAACAGTGTCTTGAAGATATCCTGGGTCACCCGGTAGTGGTTGAGCGTGGTCGTGCGGGTGAACAGGTCGTAGCTCAGTCCCAGATTGTGCAGATCGTCGGCGATGATCTTGTTGTAGCGGTCGGCGACCTGGCGCGGGGTCAGGCCTTCCTTGTCGGCAACGATCGTGATCGGCGTACCATGCTCGTCGGTGCCCGAAACCATCAGCACGTGGTTGCCTTTGAGCCGGTGGTAGCGCGCGAAGATGTCGGCGGGCACGCCGAAGCCAGCGACATGGCCAATGTGGCGCGGGCCGTTGGCGTAGGGCCAGGCAACCGCCACCAGAATGTGCTTGGGCATAGAAGTGCCTTCCTCCGGTCACGCAGCGGACCCGGGCAGAACGCCATAACGAGGAGCCCGACAGTCACGCGATTATACCATACCGGCGGGCCGGATGGCCCTTCAGCGCTTCGACCACGTCGTTTGCAGAACCGCCCCCATTGGCATATGATAGTGGGGATGCGTCGCACGATCCGGACTAGCTGCCGCTAAAGGACGTCATCTCTATGCAAGATATGCTCAGCCAACTGGACCTGCCGATCATCATCGGGCTAATCGTCGCGATCAGTCTGATCCTGGTGGTTGCCGTCCTGTTCGTACGGCGCGCCCGCGCGCGCCAGGCCCCACCTGCCGAGCAAGCGCCCCTTAGCGAGCCAATTGATTACACCTCGCTGCCGCTCGACGAAGAGCCGGCCGGCTGGCGTGAACGTTTTGCCCGCCTCTCAACCGCGGGCAAGATCCTGTCGATTCTGGTGCCGATCCTCGCGCTGCTCGGCATCCTCGCCCTCATCCTCACCCTCCTGCCCCCGGGCGAGCAGGGCGCTGCCGTGCCCACCCCCGAACCGGTGACGGTGCGCGTCCGCGATGCGGCGGTGATCCGCGCCGATCCGCTCACGATCAATGTGACGATCGAGACCAGCGGGCTGGCCAATGGCAGCGTGGTCACCGCCGAACTACTCGAAGATGGCGAGCCGTTCCCCTGGATGAATCCCGAGCAGACCAGCGCCACGGTGCGCAACAACCGCGCTGAACTGCAGGCCCTGCGCGCCCCCGATGCCCCCACCCCCAGCGCGGACCGGCGCTACACGGTGGTCGCTCGCGCTCCGGATGGCACCGCCAGCGCGCCGACTGAGCTGATCATCCCCTCGATCAACCTGATCGCCGACGCCTTCTTCGAGCGCAGCGCCGCCGCGCCCACCAGCAGCCCCGCGGCCATTGCCACCAGCGCGCCGACCGCCGCACCAACCGCACCTGCCAGCACCCCGACCGCCGCGCCCACCAGCACCCCCGAGTTGCCCACTGGTCCGGCTGCCAGTGTCAGCAATGGCGGCAATGTGCGCAAGCAGCCCATCCGCCTCGCCGACAACGTCGTGGCCGGCGTGAATGCCGGTGAAACGGTGCAACTGCTCAGCCGCACCCCCAACGGGGAGTGGTATCGCGTGCGCACGGTTCGCGACGAGATCGGCTGGGTCGCGGTGAGCCTGCTCCGCATCCCCGCCGACGCCCAGGTGCCGGTCGCTCCGGTGGTCACGGTCTTTGGCAATGGCCCGCTGTACGAGCGCGCCGATGCCACCAGCACCGAACTCGACCGGGTGAACCAGGGCGAGGTGGTGGAATTGACTGGCCGCACCGCCGTCGGCGACTGGTACGCGGTGGTCAATGTGCGCGACATCACCGGCTGGGTGCCCGCCAACCTGCTCGGCGTCCCCGCCGAGGTGGCGGCCAGCGTGCCCGTAGCGGAATGACCGTGGCCGTCACCCTGCCGCTCACCACCCGGCTCGACGACCTGCCCCTGGTTTTCCTCGACCTGGAGACCACCGGGCTGGACCCGGGGGCCGGGCATCGGGTCTGCGAGGTGGCCCTGCTCCGCGAGCACGCCGGCGCCGAGACAGGCCGCCTCACGAGCCTGGTTGCGCCCGGGCGCCCGCTCGACCCGGGCGCCGCCGCGGTGAATGGCCTCGATGAGGCCCAACTCGCCGGCGCCCCGCCCTTTGCCAGGGTGGCTCCCGCGATCGCGGCCCTGGTCGACGATGCGGTGCTGGTCGGCCACAACCTGTGCTTCGACCTGGCCTTCCTCACCGCCGAACTGGCCCTGCTTGGCCAGCCCGCTCTTGCCAGCCCCGGCATCGACACGTTCAGCCTGGCCCGCCGGCTGCTCCGCTGCCGCAGCTACAGCCTCAGCGCCCTCGCGGCCGACCTGGGCCTGCCGGTGCCCAGCCACCGGGCCATGGCCGATGTGCTGGCCACACGGGCCCTCTTTCACCACCTGCGCGGGCTCATGGCCGACATGGGGATCCTGACCCTTGGCGATGCGATGCGCTACGAGCGCGGGCTGCGCCCCGGCGTCGCCGAACCAGCGCCGCCACCGCTGATCGCCCGGGCGCTGGCTGAGGGCCGGGCCCTGCGCATCGTCTATCGCTCGCGCCGCAGCCCCACGCCCACCACGCGCATCGTGCGCCCGATCGACCTCACGCTGGAGCGCAGCGGAGTCTACCTGCGCGCCTTCTGCGAACTGCGCCAGAACCTGCGCGTCTTCGCAATCGCCAAGATCGAACAGATCGACCTTGCCTGATGCGTATCCAGTTTTTCCAGCGGGTCTTTCCCAGCGCCAACATGGCGCTCATTCGTGGGCCACGGCCCATCCTGGTCGACCCGGGCTACGGCGCCGACCTGCCCACCACCACTGCCCTGCTGCACGAGGCGGGGGTCGCGCCAAAATCGCTGGCTCTGATCGTCAACACCCACTATCACGGCGACCACTGCGGCGGCAATGCGGGACTGCAGGGCCGTTACGGTACGCCGATCGCCGCGCACGCCTGGGAGGCCGGCGCGATCAACCGCCGCGACGCTGAGGCCTGCGCCGCTGCCTGGCTCGACCAGCCGGTCGAGCCCTACCGGGTGCAGCAGATCCTGGACGACGGCGACGTGCTCGAGACAGGGGCGGCAACGGTGCGCATCATTCACGTACCCGGGCATACGCTTGGCCTGATCGCGCTCTATGTCGAGGAGGAAGCCGCGCTGATCTGCGGCGACGCCTTCCACGGCGACGACGTGGCCTGGATCAACCCCTACCGCGAAGGCCCCGGCGCGCTCGAGCGGGCGCTGGCGAGCCTGGAGCGGCTGGCCAGGCTGCGGCTGGCCCGGGCCTACTCGGGCCACAGCCCGCCAATGGACGATCCCCTGGCGGCCATCGATGCTGCCCGCCGGCGCTACGAACGCTGGGCCAGCGAGCCCGAGCGGCTGGGCTGGCACGCCTGCAAGCGCCTCTTTGCCTACGCGCTGATGATCCGCGGCGGCCTGGAACGCGAGCAGTTGCACCCGTACCTGATCGCCTGTCCCTGGTTCCAGGACTACAGCCGCGGGATCTTCGGCCTCGCCCCCGCCGACTTCGTGCGACCCCTGATCGAAGAGATGCTGCGCTCCGGCGCAGCCGGCTGGGCCGGCCCACGTCTGGTGGCCCTCGGCGCCCATACCGCGCCCCCGCCCGGCTGGCCCCTGACACTGCGGCCCCGCGACTGGCCACGGCACTGATGCCGGGGCCGGCTTCTGCTACAATCGCCACCGCGTGTTACCGCACCAGTTCGCAGAAAGGAACCTCGTATGTCCACCCCGTTGCGCGACTTCCTGGAGATCCCCTACGACCAGCTGGAGGAGCTCAACCTGGAGGCAAAAGCCTGGCGTATGAGCCGGGCCCCGATCGACTCCGTTCGCGAGGAGCGTATGCGCTACCTCACCGACGAAAAGCGCATCAAGGCGGTGACCGTCTGCTTCACCGACCTTGAGGGGCGCCTGCACATGCTCGACTACGACAAGAAGTTCCTCCTGAAGTCAGCCGACAACCTGACCTTCGACGGTTCGTCGATCCGGGGCTTCTCGGTCCAGTCCGAGTCGGATCTGCGCCTGACGATCGACTGGCCGGCCTTCTACTGGCTGCCTGCCGATGTCTTCGGCCCGGGCAAGGTGCTGGTCTTCGCCGAGGTGCGGGCCCAGGATGGCTCGCCCTATGACGCGGACATCCGCTCGCAGCTGCAACGCTACACCACCGATTTGTATGAGCGTGAGGGCCTGACCTGCAACGTGGCCAATGAGATCGAGGGCTTTCTCTTCCAGGGTCGCAACGCCGAGCAGCACTACCGCGAGACCGGCGAGTTCAAGTTTGTCAGCACCGGCGGCTACTACCACTCGCTGCCCGGCGACCCGCTGCGCACCTTCATCGACAGCTGCGCCGAGGTACAGCGCGCCATGGGTTTCGCCAACGAGAAGGATCACCCCGAGGTGGCGCCCTCGCAGTTCGAGATGAACTACAACTACACCGAGGCGACGATCGCCGCCGACCAGATCCTGCTCTACAAGCTGATCTGCCGCCAGGTGGCCAGTCGCCTCGATATGACCGCGAGCTTCCTGCCCAAGCCGGTGACCGGCGTGAACGGCAACGGGATGCACACCAACATGTCGGTCGCGCGGGGCGAGACCAACCTCTTCCACGACCCGAACGGCGAGGAGGGCCTCTCGGATTACGCCTGGGCCTTCGTGGACCGCATCCTGCACAGTGCCCAGGATCTCTGCCTGGTACTGAATGCCAGTGTCAACGCCTACCGGCGGCTCGACCCGCACTTCGAGGCGCCCAACGAGATCAAGGCCTCGGCGGTCGATCGTGGCTCCATGGTGCGCGTGCCGATCGGCAATGCTCGTTCGGCGCGCATCGAGGTGCGCGCAATCGCCCCCGATGCCAACCCTTACCTGGCGATCTACGCCCTGCTGCGCACCGGGCTGGCGGGCCCCAACCCGGGCGCACACCTGCGCGCTGGTGGCGAGATCCTGCCCGACAACATCTACGATGCGATCAGCCGCTTCCGTGAGAGCACCCTCATGGCCGAGTTGCTTGGCCCGGAGGTGCGCGACAAGTACGCCGACCTGAAGCAGACCGTCGCCGACCGCTGCCCGCGCCGCCTTGGCACGCTGATCAAACGCGCCGAGGTGCAGTTCCACCACGAGGTGACCAACCAGTACCTCTGGAGCCGCTTCTAGATACCGCCCAGCACGCGCGCGCCAGCAGGTAGTAGTTTACCGATTCACAACTAGACGCACAGCCCTCCCAGGCGTATGCTAGGAGTAGAACACACGGGTTCGCACGACTGGTGAGGGAGCTATGGGCACCTGGCTGATCTTTCTGCAGATGGCGCTCGCCCTGATGGCGGGATGGGTTGCGCTTGTCCCGCTGATGGCCTCGTTGCGTGCGCGGCACGTCCTGCGGCGAGCGCAGCATTCAACGTACTCGGGGCAAGCCCCAGGTTTGTTCGGTGGTGGTAGCGGCGTAGCCGCCACCACCACCGAACAAACCACTCTTGAGGCGGCCTAGCCGCCCCACACCCCCATCAGCAGGACTGATTGACAGGCCCTCGCGGCTGGGGTATACTCTAGCCGCGACAGGACTCCGTAGCTCAATTGGATAGAGCGACAGCCTCCGGAGCTGTAGGTTGGTGGTTCGAGCCCACTCGGAGTCGCACTTATTGGCCCGTATGGGCGTAGCGCCCCCCAGGATGCGTCCTGGGGGGTGTTTTCAGTTACGGGCCAATGAGATGATCATCTGGCGCACCGCCGGCAGATCAGGTAGACTGCCTGCACGCGGGCCGGCGCCTGTGCCCGCCTGCAGCGTCTGGGGCTGCTGATCGCCTGTCGTGGGTTGCCGCGTACACCGGTCGTAGCAACGGCGCGTCTATGCAAGAAGCTCCAGGTACATACCGAGGAACCGATTGTGCGCCACTCACTCCAGCGCGGCCCGCTCCGGGTCGCGCAACGATGTAGCCTGCAATCCATCTGGCAGGGGTGGATGTTTCGTAGCCTTGCAACCATCGTCCTTGTAAGCGCAACCATGATCCTCACCGCCAGCTGGTGGTTGCCAGCCGTCGGCCTCTGGCTGGCACGGCCAGCCGATGTCGCTCCCGTCGACGCGATCGTCGTGCTCGGCGGACGTTACCCCTACCGCGACCAGCACGGTATTGACCTCTACCAGCAGGGACTCGCACGCGAGATCTGGCGCACCGGGCCAATTCATTCACCGGGTGGCAGGTTGATCCAGGCCGCCCAGCAACTGGCACTCGACCAGGGCGTGCCGGAAGAAGCCTACTTCATGCTGGAGTCCTACAGTACCTGGGATGATGGTCAGCAAATTGCTGCCCTGGCCCGGGCACGTGAGGTGCAGCGCCTGCTGATCGTCACCGATTGGGCCCATAGCCGGCGCGCGCTGTGTGTCATCAGGCAACACCTGGCCGGCAGCGATGTCACCGTCCTGTACGATCCACCACGCCAATTTCCGGTTCAGGCCGAAAACTGGTGGCACCATCCGCTCGGCCAGGAGTTTGTGATCAGCGAACTGGTTAAGACGGCGTACTACTGGCTGCGCTATGGTACGTCCCCGTTTGGCTGCTGAGCCCGGCTTGCGCTCCGTCGCCACCGCGGCGTGGCGACCCAGCCCCTGGACAGCCTGGCGCCATCGAAGCAGGGAGTATCAGTATGACAGGTCGCAGCCGTACGTTGCTGCTGGTGCTGGGGGGGCTTCTGGCCCTGCTCGGCATCGGGGCGCTGGTCTTTGGCGGCTTTGGCGCTCCGGCGCCGGAGCTGGGGCGCATGTTCACGGCAAGCGGGGTTGGCCAGGATGGCTGCCCTGCGCAGACCACGGCTGAGTTCCGCAGCGATGATACGATCTTTGTCGGCCTTGAGCGCAGCCGCATTCCGCGCGACACGGCGATCTTCGCCCGCCTCATAGCGGGTGGGCGCCCGCTCGAGGATAGCACGACGCTACGTTCCGATCGGGACTTTGTCGGCTGTGTCTGGTTCGAGTTCGCACCAGCACGCTTTGCAGGCGGCTTCGCACCGGGCAACTACAGCGCCGAGATCTTCGTGAACGGCGCCCGGGTCGGGGCGCTGCCCGTACGGGTCGAAGCAAGCAGCAGCGCGGTGACCGAACTGGCGATCGGGCCATTCTACAGTACCGCCGAAGTTGACCAGAACGGCTGTCCGGAGCGGGCACTGGCGTACTTCCGACCCGAGGACGCGATCTATATCAGTGCTGAGACGAGCCAGATCCCGGCCGGGACCGAGATCTTCGTCCGCCTGATCTTTGCGGGCAACCCGATCGAGGATACCGCACCCCTGGTGGCAGACCAGGACCTGACGACCTGCGTCTGGTTCGTCTTCGAACGGACCCGGGCCGGTGGCTTCGCACCGGGCGACTACCAGGCCGAGGTCTATGTGAACGGCGAGCGCTTCGAGACGGTACGCTTCACGGTGGAGTAGTTGCGCGCGAAAGGGGCGTGAGATGAATACGCTGGTCAACAGTCTGGGCGGCTGGCTCGGCATCCTGATCCTGGCCGTGGTCGTGGTGGTCGCGATCGTCATCATCGTGCGCATGTTCCGGGGCAACCAGCGCCAGCAGGGCCGCAGTGAGCAGCCGGTGGGGCGCTTCGAGCAGCATGGCAACGAGCGACCACGCTATGACGCGCCTGATGTGCAGTCGCGGGGCGGCTTCGGCGGCCCGCCGACCTCGTCGAAGCGCGACGACGATACACGCTCCGGTGGTGGTTTCGGGGGGCGAGGCTAGGGCGGCAGGGTGGTCGCCTCCCCACTTTGCAGATCGCCCCATTTGGCGGTACAATCGGGACAGCGAGCGAGACGTGCGCCTGCCGCAGGGGCGGCACCGGCCGAAAGGGGAGATCGATGCGCATCGTCGCGATGATCATGGCCGGCGGCGAGGGGACGAGGCTCAGCGTGCTCTCGGAGAAGCGCGCCAAGCCCTCGGTGCCCTTCGCCGGAAAGTACCGCATCATTGACTTTACCCTCTCCAACTGCGTCAACTCGGGCATCTTCGATGTCGGCGTGCTGACCCAGTACCGCCCTCACTCCCTGAACGACCATATCGGCATCGGCAAGCCCTGGGACCTCGACCGCGCCCGCGGTGGGGTGCGCCTGCTGCAGCCCTACCAGGGCCGCAACGACCAGTCGTGGTATCGCGGCACCTCCGACGCGATCTACCAGAACCTCAACTACATCCACGAACGGCGCGCC
The DNA here is from genome assembly GCA_034432515.1 of Chloroflexaceae bacterium. Taxonomy (GTDB): domain Bacteria; phylum Chloroflexota; class Chloroflexia; order Chloroflexales; family Chloroflexaceae; genus JACAEO01. Next base: position 19,521 of record DAOUBZ010000008.1, read on the forward strand.
GACCTGGTGCTCATCCTCTCGGGCGACCACATCTACAAGATGGACTACACCACGATCATCGAGACCCACCGGCGCAATCACGCCGACCTTACCGTGGGGGTGATGGAGGTGCCGCTCGAGGAGACTGACCGCTTCGGGATTATGACCACCGATGAGCAGGACCGGATCATCGAGTTCACCGAGAAGCCGAAGAACCGGGATAAGGGCAACCTGGCCTCGATGGGTATCTATGTCTTCAACACGGATGTCCTGGTCCGGCGGCTCGCTGAAGGCAGCGCCGACAAGCCGCGGATCGACTTCGGCAAGAATGTCATCCCGGCCATGGTCGCCGAAGACCGGGTCTACGCCCACCGCTTCTCAGGCTACTGGGTCGATGTGGGGACGATCCAGTCGTACTGGGAGACGAGTATGCAGTTGCTCGATCCCAACCACGAGTTCGACCTCTTCGATCCGACCTGGCGCATCCGCACCCGCAGCGAGGAGCGCCCCCCGGCGAAGATCGGCCCGCAGGCCCGGGTGCTGCGCTCGATCCTCTGCAATGGCTGCACCATCCGCGGCACGGTTGAACATTCGGTGCTCTCGCCCGGGGTCTATGTCTCGCCTGGCGCGATCGTGCGTGACAGTGTGGTGATGAATGACACCTGGATCGGCCCGGGGGCGGTGCTCGACCGTGTGATCGTGGATAAGCAGGTGGTGATCGGCGCCGGCGCCCACCTCGGTGTGGGCGAGGATCTGACGGTGCCGAATAAGAGCCAGCCTGATAAGCTCAACACCGGCATCTCAGTGATCGGCAAGTCGGCCCACATCCCGCCCGGCACGAGCATCGGGCGCAATGTGGTGATCAACGCCGACCGGGACGCCGAGGACTTCCCGGGCCGCGACGTCCCGTCGGGGGAGACGATCTGATACTACGTGGCGCCGTACGGCCTCCCGCCGCGCGCCGCCGCCCTTACCACTATGCTCCGTACACTGGCCCTCATCCTCGCCGGCGGTGACTCGCCCGCCCTCTCGGTGCTCACCGCCGAGCGGACCGAGGCCGCCGTGCCCTTCGCCGGGAAGTTCCGGATCATCGACTTCCCGCTCTCGAACTGTGTGAACTCGGGGATCTACAACGTTGGCGTTCTGACACAGTACAAGCCCCGTTCGCTCCATGCCCACCTCGGTGTCGGCCGCCCGTGGGATCTCGACCGGGCCCAGGGCGGTCTGCGCGTGCTGCATCCCTCCCCCACCCCCGATGGCGGCGGCTGGCAGCGGGGAACGGCTGACGCGGTGCGCTACAACCTCGATCTGATCGAGGAGCAGCCGATCGACGCGGTGCTGCTGCTGGCGGGCGACCATATCTACAAGATGGACTATACGCCGTTGCTCCAGCACCACGCTGAGCGCGCGGCCGATATGACCGTGGCGGTGCGCAGTGTCAGTCCGCACGATACCCATCGCTTCGGCATTGTCTCCGTCGCTGGCGATGGGCGGGTCGACCGTTTCGAGGAGAAACCGCGGCGCGCCACCTCGAACCTGGCCTCGATGGGCATCTATGTCTTTCGCAAGCAGTTCCTGATCGATATCCTGGCCGGTAAGGAGCAGGACTTTGGCCGCCACCTGCTGCCGCGGATCGTCGCCAACGCCCGCACCTACGCCTTTAACTTCCAGGGCTACTGGGCCGACGTCGGCACCGTTCAGGCTTACTACGAGGCCAACCTCGCGCTGCTGGTCGAAACGCCCGCCCTTGACCTGTACGACCCCGAGTGGGTCATCCATACGACCAGCGCCGACCTCCCCGGGGTCGAGATCGGCGAGTACGCCCGCGTCGAGAACTGCCTGCTGAGCGATGGCTGTCGCGTCTATGGCAATGTCACGCACTCGGTGCTCTCGCCCGGGGTCTACGTCTCGCCCGGGGCCAGTGTCCGCGACTCGATCATCCTTGGCGATGCCTGGATCGGCCCCGACGCGGTGGTGGACCACTGCATCATCGATGAGGGAGTGCGGGTGGGCGCCGGGGCGCTGGTCGGTGAGGGCGACATCTCGGTCCCCAACCAGGCGACTCCCGAGCGCCTCAATACTGGCCTGACGCTGGTCGGCACCCACGCGCACCTGCCCGAGGGCCTGAGCGTCGGGCGCAATGTCGCGATCCGGCCGCGTACCCCCGAGAGCGCCTTCCCCAAGAGCCGCAATGTGCCAAACGGGGCGAGTGTGTAGCACGGCTGCGTAGCAGCCTCAGGCCGGCGCAAGCCCTATGGCAGTCCCCGAAGTAACCGTTGACCTTGAGCTCAAGAGCCGCCTGGCCAGCGGCCACCCCTGGGTCTACCGCAACCACGTGCGGGAGGGGCGGCGCCTCAGTTCGGGCCAGTGGGTGCGCGTGCGCTGCGGCGGCTTCACGGCCTATGGCCTCTGGGACGCCCGTAGCGCGATTGCGGTGCGGCTCTTCAGCCGCGCGGCCCCGCCCGACGCCGCCTGGATCACCGAACGGGTCTGGGAAGCCTGGGAGGGCCGGGCGGCCATCCGCGCCACGGCCACCAACGCCTACCGCTGGATCTACGGTGAGGGTGACGGTCTGCCCGGCCTGGTGGTCGACCGCTACGGCGACTATGCCGTCCTCCAGACCTATGCCGAGAGTGTGCAGACCCTGGCGCCCCTGGCGGCAGCGGCCCTGCGCAGCTGTGACCCGGAGTTGCGCGGTGTGCTGCTGCGCGAGCGCCCCGTGACCGACGAAGGCGACGCCGACGCGCCCGCTGGTCGCGCCGAGGCCAGCCCGGCGCGCCTGCGCCCGCTCTGGGGCGAAACTCCGCCCGCCGACCTGGTGGTGCAGGAGCACGGCCTCTTCTTTCACGCCGATCTCCACCGGGGCCAGAAGACCGGGCTCTTTCTCGACCACCGCGAGAACCGGCTGCTGGTGGAGGGGCTAGTCGGCGGGCGTACGGTACTCAACTGCTTCGCCTACACCGGCGGCTTCTCGCTCTATGCGCTGCGTGGCGGCGCCGCCGCCGTGACCAGCGTCGATAGCGGCAAGGGCCTGGCCGAAGCCACCACCGCCAACCTGGCGCTCAACCCGGTTGATGCCACCCGTCATCACTTCGTCACCGAAGACTGCTTCGCCCTGCTCGATGCCTACGCCAAGGCCGGACGGCGCTTTCAGACCCTGATCCTCGACCCGCCGAGCTTTGCCCGCCAGAAGCGTAGCCTGCACGGGGCCTTGCGCGCCTATGTGCGCATCAATAGCCTGGCCCTGCGCTGCCTTGAGCCTGGCGGCCTGCTCGTCTCCGCCAGTTGCACCAGCCAGGTGGGGCCGGAGCAGTTCCGGATCATGCTCGCCGAGGCGGCCACGCAGGCCCAGACCCGGCTGCAGATCATCCACGAGGCCGGACAGCCGGCCGACCACCCCGTGCCCGCCGGCTTCCCCGAGGGGCGCTATCTCAAACTGGTCGTCGCGCGCAACCTGCCGATCCCGTAGCGCCCGGCCCCCGTCCCTGCTATAATCAACGTCTATGCATGTGCTCCATATCGCCTGGGAATACCCTCCGCATATCGTTGGCGGCCTCGGCCGCCACGTCGCCGAACTGCTCCCCGCCCTGGCCAGCCATGGGGTCCGGCCGGCTGTGGTCACCCCGCGGCTGCGTGAAGGGCCACCCGCCGAGCTCTGCGACGGAGTGGCAGTGCGGCGCGTCGACGCCCCGCTGATGCCCGGCGCCGACTATCCGACCTTTGTCGCCCATACCAGCCGCGACCTGGTCCGGGCTGCGCACGAGTTGCAGGATGCCTACGGCCGCTTCGATCTGATCCATGCCCACGACTGGCTGGCGACCGAGGTTGGCGTGACGCTCAAATACCAGTGGCGCGTACCGCTGATCGCTACCATCCACGCCACCGAGCGCGGGCGTGGGCGCGGCGGCCTCCACAATGAGGCCGCCCACCGGATCAACGATCTCGAGTGGCGCCTCACCTACGAGGCCTGGCGGGTGATCGTCTGCTCACGCTTCATGGCCGGCCAGCTCTACGACTACTTCCAGACGCCGCTCGATAAGATCGACGTGGTGCCCAACGGCGTCTACATTGGCGGCTCGCCCTTCCGCGACGCCGATCACTGGCTCAGCTTCCGGCGGCGCTACGTAGCCGACGACGAGCGCATGGTCTTCCACGTCGGGCGTATCGTCTACGAGAAGGGGCTGCACGTGCTGCTCGACGCCTGGCCCGCCGTGGGCGCCAAGGTGCGGGCGCGCCTGGTGATCGCAGGCACTGGCGGCTACCTGGAGCAGCTGAAGGCCCAGGCCAGAGCGCTTGGCATCAGCGAGCAGGTCAGTTTTATCGGCTTCGTCTCAAATGAGGAGCGGGACCAGCTCTACCACGCCGCCGACCTGGCGATCTTCCCCTCGCTCTACGAGCCGTTCGGCATCGTCGCCCTGGAGGCGCTGGCCAACGCCTGCCCGCTGGTGGTGAGCGATGCGGGCGGCCTGGCCGAGGTGGTGCAGCATGGCGTGACCGGGCTGGTGGTGCGCACCGATGACGCTGGCGAACTGGCCGACGCGATCACGGCGGCGCTCAGCCGGCCCGATATCGCCCGCGCCCGGGCGGCCGCCGCGCTCCGCGAGGTGCGCGAGTACTACACCTGGACACGGATCGCCGCCGCGACTACCGAGGTCTATGCACGCGTACTCGAAGCATGGCGACAGAGCGACTGGGGGCCGCCGTAGGGCCGAAGCCCTGGCTACGCCAATGCTTCGGCCCTACGGCCCGCGACGATCGCCTCCCGCGGTGGGTTGTGGGGCGACTGCGCAGCCCCGAGCCGACGGCAGACATTGCCGCACGATGGTACACTGAACGCAGCGATAACGCTATTCGATCGTAATGCACCTATGCCAGGGAACAGCTTCGGACAGGTATTTCGCCTCACCACCTGGGGCGAGTCGCACGGACCGGCGGTGGGGTGCACCGTCGATGGGTGCCCGGCAGGGCTGCCGCTCAGCGAGGCGGATGTGCAGCGTGAACTGGACCGCCGCCGCGTCGGGCAGAGCAAGGTTAGCTCGCAGCGCCAGGAGGCCGACCGGGTACAGATCCTCTCCGGTGTCTTCGAGGGCCGCACCACCGGCACGCCGATCAGCATGGTCGTGTTCAACACCGACGCCAAACCCGGTCACTACGAATCGATCAAGGACCTCTACCGGCCCGGCCACGCCGATTACACCTGGGACGCCAAGTACGGCTTCCGCGACTGGCGGGGCGGCGGGCGGGCAAGCGCCCGCGAGACGATCGGGCGCGTGGCCGGGGGCGCGGTAGCCCGCCTTCTGCTGGCCCAGGCCGGCGTGCAGATCGTAGCCTACACCCTGCAATTGGAGGAGTTGCGGGCGCGGGTGATCGACGAGGCCGAGATCGAACGCAACATCATGCGCTGCCCCGATGCGGAGGTGGCCATGCTGATGGTCGAGCGGGTGGAGCAGGCCCGCCGCGCGCTGGACTCACTGGGCGGCATCGTCGAGGTGCGCGCCCGCGGCGTCCCGCCCGGGCTTGGCGAGCCGGTCTTCGACAAGCTGCAGGCCGACATCGGCAAGGCCATGTTCTCCATCCCTGCGATTAAGGGCCTGGAGTTTGGCGAGGGCTTCGGGGTGGCCAGCCTGCGCGGCTCCGAGCATAACGACCCCTTCGTGCGCCACGCAGACGGCAGGATCGGCACGACGAGCAACCGGCACGGCGGCATCCTCGGCGGGATCTCGACCGGCGAGGAGATCGTGCTGCGCCTGGCCGCCAAACCGCCCGCCAGCATCGCCCGGCCCCAGGAGACGGTCGACCGTGAGGGTAACCCGGCCACGATCGAGATCCACGGCCGTCACGACCCGACCGTGCTGCCCCGGCTGGTACCGATCGCTGAGGCGATGCTCGCCCTGGTGCTCGCCGATCACCTGCTGCGCCAGCGCCTGGCACGGGTGTGAGCGCCGATGCTCAGCCCACAACGCCAGACCTCGCTGATCCTCGCGGCGATTGCCGGGCTCTGCTGGGCGGCAGCGCTGGCCCTGCTGCTCTTCGGCGGGCTGGCAGGCGATGCTGAGCCGCTCGCGATCCAGCGTCTGCTCTTCTATGCGCTCGCCCTCGCCGCGCCATTGCTCACCTTCATCCCCGTGGAGCGCAGCCTCGGCCTTAGCGGCCTGACGGTGGAGGGCACGATCGGGGCCTTTCTGCTACTCTACTGCCTGGCATTCGTGCCCGCCCCACGGGACTGGCTGCTGGCCCTGCCGGAGCTCCCGGTCTACAGCCTGCTGCTGATGGCGCTCTTCCTCTGCGGCGCCGCGGTGACGCGCCCGCTCATCCACGGGGTGAGTGTGCGCCTGTTTCAGGCCCGCGCCCGCGCCCTCGATGGCCGGCGGGTGCGCCGCCAGTCCTACGAACTGGGCCTGCTCATCGCCACCGTGGCTGCGCTGGCCGGCCTGCGGGTGCTCACCTGGGTGAGCCTGTTGCTCCTGGCCCTGGCCCTGGTGATCGCCGAACTGCTGTTCCTCTCGCAGGTGCGCGCCGAGATCGGTGACGTGTGATGCGGCTGGTGCGGCGTTGGGCCGAAGCACTGGCTGCGCCAATGCTCCGGCCTCACAGGGGCCTGGCAGGCCCATCAGACGTGTGCGGACGGCGTACTATGTCGTGCTTCGGAAGCTCGTCGCTTCGCGCTTGATGGAGGAAGCATGATCCGGATCAGCATCATCGGCCTCGGCCTGATCGGCGCCTCGCTGGGCATGGCGCTGCGCAACGCCGATCCCGCCGAGTCGCCGCTGGGCGCGGTGGAAGTGGTGGGCTTCGACCGTGACCAGCAGGCCGTCAAAGAGGCCCGTGGCCGGCTGGCGATCGACCGGGAGGCTCGTTCGCTGGCCGAGGCGGTGCGCGACGCCCAGCTGGTGGTGGTGGCCACACCGGTGCAGGCGGTGCGCGAGGTCTTCAGCCAGCTCGCCACCCTGCTACCCGCCGGGGCCGTCGTCACCGATGTGGCCAGCACCAAGGCCGAGGTTGGGCGCTGGGCCGCTACCCTGCTGCCGGCGGGCGTGGCCTATGTGGGCGGCCACCCCATGGCCGGCAAGGAAAAGGCCGGCACCGCCGCCGCCGATCCCGAACTGTTCCGGGGCGCCATCTACTGCCTGACGGTCGGGCACAATACCCCCCAGCCGGCAGTGGAGGCCGTCGAGGCGATGGTGCGTGCGCTTGGTGCCAAGCCCTACTACATTGATCCGGAGGAGCACGACGCCTACGTAGCCGCGATCTCGCATTTGCCGATGCTGCTCTCGGTGGGCCTGGTCGAGATCACCGGGCAGAGCCCGACCTGGAAAGAGCTCGCACCGCTCGCCGCCAGTGGCTTCCGCGATGTCTCACGCCTTGCCTCGGGCGACCCCGAGATGCACCGCGACATCTGCCTCACCAATCGCCAGGGCCTGACCCGCTGGATCGATGCTATGGTCGAGTTCCTGCTCACGGTGCGCGCCCAGATCGCCGCTGGCGACGAAGCGGCCCTGGAGGCGTTGCTGCGCCGCGCTAAAGCCCAGCGCGACGCCTGGCTTGAGACACGGCCCAACGTACGACCGGGCGAGGCGGCCTTCGAACAGCGACCCGAGATCGAGCGGCCCAACCTGCTCACCTTCCGGCTGCCCAACCGCCGCAAGTAGGGGTCGCCACTGTGCCGACCAACGGCCACACGGGGGCACCAGGGCGCCCACGCCGGGGCACCAGGGCGCCCACACGGGGGCGGTGGGGCGCCCACGCGGGGCGCCCCTACGGCACGGAACGCATTGCCAACCGTTGCGCCGCCCCACCCGCCCCCGCACGCGGCTTGACATCGCCGAAAAGTTCGTGCTACACTTCACGAAATCGGCACGTGACCCCGGGAGGCGCCTGTGGATCGCCTGGACGTACCACCAGATGTTGTCATCCGGCGGCTGCCACTCTATGCGCGCAGTCTGCGCTATCTGCTCGAGGAGGGGATCCACTCGGTCTCTTCACAGGAGCTCGGCGAGCGCATCAATGTGACCGCCGCGCAGATCCGCAAGGATCTGTCCTACTTCGGCGAGTTCGGCAAGCAGGGGATCGGCTACGATGTCGAGAAGCTGCTGAACCACATCGAGCGCATCCTGGGCCTCAACCACAGCTGGCCGGTGGTACTAGTCGGGGTTGGTTATCTGGGTCAGGCGATCGCGCGTTACGAAGGTTTCCACACCCAGGGTTTGCAGATCGTCGGCCTCTTTGATACCGATCCCGAGAAGATCGGCCAGGAGGTCAACGGCATCCCGATCCTCGACTTCGCGCAACTCCCCACGGTTATCCACACCCACCGGGTGCGCCTGGCGATCATCGCTGTGCCCGCTGCCCAGGCCCAGCACGTCGCCGACCTCTTGATCGAGGCTGGCGTGCGCGCTATCCTCAACTATGCGCCAATCGTGCTGCAGACCCCTGACGACGTCTGGGTGCGCTATATCGACCCGGTGGCCGTCCTCCATAGCCTGACCTACTATCTCGCGCGCGAGGCCGGCGAATAGAGTTGCCGGATTCTCGCCGACGGGTGTCGTATCCTCAGCCGTACGCCACGCGATGATGCGCCGCTCCAAGCCGCGCCTACGGGTGAGCAGCTGATCGCCTTCTGAAGCTGCAGCGGCCATTCACAGCTGTAGTGCCTACTACTACAACGAAGGTTGGCCTTCTGCCGCATCACTACGCCGTACACCTGTCACCCTGAGCGGAGGCGTAGCCGAAGCGAAGGGTCTCGGGATGGCATCACCGCCGGGATTCCTCGCGGAGGTTACCCTGAGCCCTTCGGCGGAATTCACCCTGAGCCCTTCGCTTCGCTCAGGGTAACCTCCGCCGAAGGGCTCGGAATGACAACCCTCGTTGTAGTACTACCCTGAGCGAAGCGAAGGGCTCAGCATGACATGATGCAGCATCGCCAATTCCAATTGGTATAACTTGACAGCGACACTGATTGTATGTTATCTCGTGACACGATCAGCGCGCGCCTCGCACGTCCTGCCACAGGGCCACCGAACGCGCCTCGATCTGCCGCAATCTGGCTCCGGGCCCGCACGCGCTCGCGCAGTGTCGATCCTCACGCCTTGTTTATAAGGAGCTCACGTGACTACCGTCATTATGAACGACGTGGCCATGGAGGCCAAGGTTGGCGAGCGGCTGCTCAACGTCGGTCGGCGCAATGCCGCCCATATCGGCTTCCTGTGCGATAATGCCGGCACCTGCCAGGCCTGCCGCTGCCAGGTGCTCGCCGGCGCCGAACACCTCAGCCCGCCCAGTGAGGCCGAGCGGGCCTGGATCCCCGCCGAGCGCCTCGCCACGGGCCAGCGCCTCGCCTGCCAGGCGATCATCCGCAGCGAGGGCGAGATCCGTGTCCAGAGCCATATCGAGTATGCGCGCCAGCTGGTGCTGAATGTGCTCACCCCGCCGCCCGGCACCACCGTGACCGACAACGTTCAGTCCCTGCTTGCGACCATGCTGCGCGATTTCGGCGATCAGCTCGCCCTCTTCCCGGGCAATGTGTTCACCATGCTCGGCCAGGTTGGCCCCATCCGCTTCTTCTTGCCCATCCGCGACGGTCAGCGCTTCCTCGAGGACACGGCGCGCGTCGTCCAGCGGATGACTTCCGGAGCCGAGCGGCTCGAGCGCCAGCCCCGGGCCCAGCCGGCCCCCGATGAGCCATCTGCCCCGTAGGGGCGCCCGCTGCCCCCGTGGCCGCCCCGCGCCCCCGGCGCCGCCGCCGGACACCCCGTAGGGGCGGCCCGGCGTGGCCGCCCCGCCGCCCCCGTGGCCGCCCCGTCATGCCCCGTGGTGGACGGCCACACCCGCGGCGCCCCGCGCCTCAGGCGAATGCTTCGGCCTTCCCCTACAGCCGCGTCCCCACGACCAGCCCCAGCCAGGCGCAGAGCAGACCGAGCGCCGGCTGCCCGCACAGGTTGGCCAGCGCCGCGCGTCGGCTGCCCCGCCGCCAGAGCTGTACCGTCTCGAAGATAAATGAGGAAAATGTGGTGTAGGTCGCGCAGAAGCCGATCCCGGCGATCGCCTGGATCGAGCTGATCGGCCAACTCGGGTGAGTGGCAACCAGGCCGCCGATCAGCCCGAGCAGCAAACTGCCACTGAGGTTCACCAGGAAGGTGCCGAGCGGAAACGTGCCACCCCACCAGCCCTGGATCAGCCGTACCGCGTGGAAACGGCTCAGCGCGCCAACGATCGCGCCAAGCGCCAGGAGCAGGTAGGTCACTCGCGCCTCCTGCCGACAAGCGCGCGGTGGCCCAGTTGCGCCAGGACGATGCCCAGGAGCGCCGCAAAGACCCCGCCGAAGAGCGAGATGAGCTGATAGCTCGCCGCGCTGGGCAGCGCCCCGGCCTGGATCAGGCGCACGCTCTCCACACTCACCGACGAGAAGGTGGTCAGGCCACCCAGCAACCCCACTGCGACGAACAGCTGCACTTCGCGCCGTACGCTGATCAGCTCAAGGAACAGGGTCTGCATCATTCCGATCAGCAGGCAACCCACCAGGTTGACCGTGAGCGTGCCGAGCGGCAGGCCCTGCGGGGCAAATGGCCCCGCCATGCTGCTGATGGTGAAGCGCGCGCTGGCCCCCAGCACCGCGCCCACCGCGATCGCTGCCTCGCTCGTGGGCAGCGCCGCGAGGCGCCAGCGCCGCACCGGGCGCCCGGCGCCGGCCAGCGCCCTCGCTGCGACCGCAGCGTCCTGCTCCCCGTCGGGCGGATCGGCGCTGCGTGCCTCCCCAGGCACCAGCGGGGCGCTCCCCGGGCCTGGTTCTGGCGTGATCTTGCGCATACGATAGGGTTTCGGCTCGCTTGACGGTCACTGCCCACCCGCGCGGGCATCGCGGGCGACCCAGCCGGTGATCCGGGTTACCGCCGCAGCGATCAGCGCGGTCAGCACGCCGTTGGCCACCGCCGCCCGTGACAGGCTGACCCCCTCTGGCGGGGCCAGCGCCGGCACGCCCGTGAGCCGGGCCGCCAGCCGCATGCTCCCCGTCGCCAGCGCCAGCGGGAGCAGCGAACCAACCCCGGCGCCCACTGCTGTGCCCAGTACCCCGCTGCGCTCCTCGCCGGCCGCGCCGAGTTGCTCACGGGCCTGCTGTGCGGGCGTCTTGCCCGTCAGCGCAGAAGCGACGGCGATCAGTAGTGTCCCCAGGCCAACGAAGCCACCGATGAAGATCCCGGCCCCGGCCAGCACTGTGCTGCTGCGCACCTCGGCCGGCGGGCGGCGAAAGGTCAGCAACTGGCTGATGAATGCCAGCAGGTAGAAGATCGATCCCCAGAACCCCGAAAAGACCAGGGCGCGGCTGAGATCCTCGCCCTGCAGGCGGAAGGTGGTTCGCGACGTCTCGGTCGTCATGGCATTGTCCTTGCACGTAGCATGTCGCTGCTTGTAGCCAATCTGATCACCAGAGTACTATACCAGACCCGTCGTGCCAGGTGTTCGCCAGGGCTGATGCAACGTTCGCCTCCCGCAGTGGGTTGTGTGGTGGTGGTGGCGGCGCAGCCGCCACC
>DAOUBZ010000009.1:0-9099 GCA_034432515.1 Chloroflexaceae bacterium
TCGTTGTAGTACCTAGATTTGGCCCAAATTAACGACCACGTGCGCTGGCGCGAGGAGCGCGTTCAGAGCGGGGGCCAACGCCCGAGCCAACGGCGCCAGTGGGTTCAGGCTAATCCGGGTCACGTGGCCGGCAGCATCCCGCTCGATCTGCCCGCTCATGTGCCAGATGTCCCGGACGAGCCGCAGCAGCCCATAGTGACGGAGGGTGGGCACGGCCGGGGCGAGCCACTGCCGGGCCCACACGAGGACATTATGTGCCAGCGCATTCAACAACATCAGCATCTGCTGGGCGGCAAAGCGCTTTTTATTGCGCTTGGTGATGCCCAGCCCCTGCTTGTCGTCCTTGATGGCCGTCTCCACCCTGCCGCCGCGCTGGTCATAGAAATAGGTGTCGGCCAACAACAGCGTCAGCGGGTCGGTGACCGCGCTCGGCGGCATGCCCGTCTCGGCGAGCACCACCGCCGGGTCCACGCTCGCGATCAGCACCCCGACGCCCCAACTGCCATCACGGCGCCGGCAGCGCACCGCCACCCGGCGCACGGGGCGCACGTACGCGCTGGCGGGGCTGGTGACCCAGCCCACTTGGCGTCCGTCGATGCGGGGGTCATCCACCCAGGTGGTCACCCTCCGGGCCAGCGCGGCGGCGCGCTCGCCCGAATAGTCCTTGGCATGGACCTGGTAGCCCTCGGCCAAGAGCCAGTTCACGTCGGTGAGGCTGCCGCCGCCCGCGTCGACCCGTACCACGGTGCGCGCCCGTTTGGCCGCGTCCAGGTCGAGCACCTCAGCCGCGGCACGCATCAGAGCGGGCAGGGCGCTGCGCAAATAGGTCGTCCCCGGGTACAACTGGTCGACCACGATCTCGTGGTAGCGGGTGGCCAGCACGCGTCCCAGTTGTCGACCCCGGCGATAGCGCTGCTGCGGAAAGTAGGCTTTGCTGGCGAACGCGGCCTTCTTGCCACAGGGCATGCCGGTCAAGTCAGCGTCCAGGATCTGCACCGCCTGGGTGTAGTCATGGGCGTAGCCCTGGCTGTGCTGACGATAGATGGTCTGCAGGGCGGTTGTCAACTGCGCGACCTGGTCGGCAGTACAGGCGTTGAGCGTGTCCTGGACCACCGAGTGCTCGGCGCAGGCTGTCCGGCCAAAGGCGGCCTGCAAGGCCGGGTCGCTGCGCAGGCGGGTGTTGATCTCGACCAGCCCATGCGTGCCGGCAAGGATGCTGATGAAGGCATCAGACAGCTTATCGATCGGCGTATACTTCACCGTCTTTTGCGCAATCTTCACGGCGGCCCGGATCGGAGCAAACAGGTCAAGCTGCCGCAAGGAGGCACCGAGGGCCGCCAGGCTGGCGGCCGGCGAGAATGTCTGCGGCGTGACGGACATGCTAGTACTACAACGAAGGTTGTCATGCCGAGCGCAGCGAGGCATCCCGGCGGTGATGCCATCCCGAGACCCTTCGCTTCGGCTACGCCTCCGCTCAGGGTGACAGGGGTACGGCGTACTGATGCGGCAGCAGGCCAACCTTCGTTGTAGTACCAAGATCCCTTTACCCCAAGAGTGAACACGTACGGGCGGGCTTCGCCTTGTGCCGCCGTAGCGCCGTCGGGTATAATGAACGATGGACTTGCCCGGAGGTCGCCTGCGCACCGCTGTGTCGCCCGCGACGCCTCCTGGCGCATTACAACGTGTTGCTAGACGCCGAAACGGCGATGGAGTTCCTCAATGTTAAACTGGCTGAAGAAGATCGTCGGCGATGGCAATGACAAAGCCGTGCGCCAGATCCAGCCCCTGGTTGAAGCGATCAACGCACTCGAGCCGGAATACCAGGCGCTCACCGATGAAGCGTTGCGCGCGAAGACCGCCGAGTTCCGCGACCGGCTGGCTGAAGGCGAGGAGCTCGATGACCTGCTCCCCGAGGCCTTCGCCGCCGTGCGCGAGGCGGCGCGGCGTACGATCGGCCTGCGCCACTACGATGTGCAACTGATCGGCGGTATCGTGCTGCACCAGGGCAAGATTGCCGAGATGAAGACCGGCGAGGGCAAGACCCTGGTGGCCACCCTGCCGCTCTATCTCAACGCCCTGGAGGGCAAGGGCGCGCACCTGGTCACCGTCAATGACTACCTGGCCAAGGTCGGCGCCGGCTGGATGGGCCCGGTCTATCACTTCCTCGGGCTCAGCGTCGGCTTCATCGCCCACGAGCAGAGCGCGCTCTATGACCCGGAGTATGCCGACCCCAACGCCAACCCCGAGGACCAGCGCCTCGTGCACTGGCGCCCGGTGCCGCGCCGCGAGGCCTACCTCGCCGACATCACCTACGGTACCAATAACGAGTTTGGCTTCGATTACCTGCGCGACAACATGGCCTATGACAAGGCCCAGATGGTGCAGCGCGAGTTGCACTACGCGATCGTCGACGAGGTCGACAACATCCTGATCGACGAGGCGCGCACTCCGTTGATCATCTCGGGCCCGGCCCAGAAGTCGAGCGATCTCTACCGCCAGATGGCTGGCCTCGTCCGTGGGCTCCGCCGCTCCAGCGTGACCCAGAAGCAGGTGAAGGAGGAGGGCCTTGAGCCCGACGGCGATTTCTTCATCGAAGAGCGCACCAGGAGCATTACGCTCACCGAGCAGGGCATCGAGCGGATCGAGCGCCTGCTCCGCATTCCCGAGGGCGAGAGCCTCTACGATCCCCAGCACTTCGAGAAGACCCATTTCGTCGAGAATGCGCTCAAGGCCCAGTTCATCTTCCAGCGTGACCGCGACTACATGGTCACCGCCCAGGGCGAGGTGGTGATCGTTGATGAGTTCACCGGCCGCGCCATGCCCGGTCGCCGCTGGTCGGACGGTCTGCACCAGGCGGTTGAGGCCAAAGAGGGTGTGCTGGTCAAGAATGAGAACGTCACCCTGGCGACGATCACTTTCCAGAACTACTTCCGCATGTACCACAAGCTCGCCGGGATGACCGGTACGGCCTACACCGAGCGGGAGGAGTTTGGCAAGATCTACAACCTCGATGTGGTGGTCATCCCCACCAACAAGCCCTCCATCCGCGAGGATCTGCCTGACCAGATCTATCGCAGCGAAAGCGCCAAGTTCAATGCGGTGGTGCGCGAGGTGGAGGAACTGAACCGCGAAGGTCGCCCCGTGCTGATCGGCACCACCTCGGTGGAGACCTCCGAGCGGGTCAGCGAGTTGCTCAAGCGCGCCGGCATCAAGCATAGTGTGCTCAACGCCAAGTTCCACGAGAAGGAAGCCGCAATTGTGGCCCAGGCCGGGCGCAAGGGCGCCGTCACCGTGGCGACCAACATGGCCGGGCGCGGCACCGACATCCTGCTGGGCGGCAACCCCGATGGGCTGGTGGACGACATCCTGGCGGCGCAGGGCATCAAGTTTGAAGAGGCTACCCCCGAGCAGAAACGTGCCGCCTGGGAGGAGGCGAAGCGCCTGACCGATGCCGAAGGCGCCGAGGTGCGCGAGTTGGGTGGTCTGCACATCGTTGGCACTGAGCGCCACGAGGCGCGCCGCATCGATAACCAGCTCCGCGGCCGTGCCGGTCGTCAGGGTGACCCGGGCTCCTCGCGTTTCTTCCTCTCGCTCGAGGATGAGTTGATGCGCCGCTTCGGCCCGGTTGACCGGATCAAGGGCCTGATGAATCGCTTTATGGACGAGGATCTGCCGCTGGAGGCCGGCATCCTCGACCGTACGATCGAGAGCGCCCAGACACGCGTCGAGGGCTACAACTTCGACATCCGCAAGCACACCGTCGAATTCGACGATGTGATGAACAAACAGCGCCAGATCATTTACCAGGACCGGCGCGAGATCCTCGATGGCAAGGATGTGCGCGAACAGGTGCTGCAGATGATCGGCGAGGAGATCGCCGCGCTCGTCGATGAGCATCTGCCCGCTGACGATCCCCAGGCCTGGGATCTCACGCAACTCCTGCGCCACTACCGGCAGATCAACCCGATGCTCTCGCCGTCGATCAGCAGTGGCTCGTTCGAGGGCAAGAGCCGCGACGAGATCGAGATCTGGCTCGTCGAGCACCTGGAGCAAGCCTACGAGGAGCGTGAGCAGGCGATCGGCGCGGAGATGATGCGCTTCGTCGAGCGGCGCATGATGCTCGCCGCGATCGACCGCCAGTGGATCGACTATCTCACCGCGATGGACGAGCTGCGCCAGAGCATCATGCTCCAGGCCTTCGCCCAGCGCGACCCGCTGGTCGAGTTCCGCCGCCAGTCGTTCCAGATGTTCGACCAGCTCAAGGAGAACATCACCCGCGACGTGGTCTACCAGATCATCCCGCAGTCCTTCGCCTACGAGCGCTACCTGCGCCAGATCGAGGCGGAGCAGCAGGCGCGTCTGGCCATGGCGCAGGAGGCCGGCGGCAGCAGCGAGTTGGCCAATGTCGCCACGCGACCGCAGCGCAAGACGGTGACCATGCCGGGCCGCAACGATCCCTGTCCCTGCGGATCGGGCAAGAAGTTCAAGCTGTGCCACATGGGCCGCGAGCAGGAGATCATGCACCTGCTCGGCGGGGCGGCCCCCAAAGCGGCGCCGGTTGCCGTCCAGGTCATCCAGCAGCAGCCGGAGAACCCGGCGATCGCCGCCGAGGCCGAGCAGATCCGCAAGGCGCTGCCGAGCCAGCCCCAGGCACCGCCGCGCGGCCGCCAGCCGTCGGCGGTGCCGCGCGGCAAGCGCAAGTAGCGACGGGGCGCGCCCGGTTGGGCGATGGGCTTTCTGGCGAAGGTTCTGGCGGCAATGCCGCCATTGCACAGACGGGGTTGAGTACTTGCCCCAAAGCCGATCAGCCCGGATTGGCTGTTACAGCGGCGTCAGCGCGAAGGTGACCACATAGACATAGGCGAAGACGAAGGCCGTGAAGTTCGCCGCCAGGGCGGCCAGGTAGCTCTGCGAGAACGTGCGGCGACGCAGCAGCACCAGCACGAAACCCTCGACGATCCAGGCAACGATCAGGGCGGCCAGCAGGGCCAGGAAGATGCTGGAAATGCTCAGGATGAGCGGGCTGACCAGGGCGATCACCACCGCTGAGGCCAGGTTGGCCAGCGCCGAGTCGCGGAAGCAACCCGCCAGTTTGGTCCACTTCATCTGAAACAGCATCAGCCCGTCGATGACGATCGATACGAGCAGGAAGACGTACGGAAACGTACCGGCGGCGAGCAGACTGGTGTCGAGCATAGTGGTTCGTCGGCCTTTGTGGGCTATGCCAGGTGTGACGCAAAGCGGGCTGCCATGTGCAGGGCCGCGCTGAAAGTGCGGTCGCGGCTCAAGAGCCGCAGCTCGGCGGCGAGCAGGTCGACCAGGGCGGGCTCCGCGCAACGGGTCAGCCGGCGCACCGGCTGGTGGCCCGCCACCACGGCCGTAGTGAGGACGTGGCCCGCAGTGTTCGCCCGTTCGACCCGAAAGTCGGCGGTGACCCCGTCGAGGGCCTGCAGCCGCAGGGCGGCCAGCCCCGCAGGCGCGCCCGTTGCTCCGCTGACGGGTGTGATGCTGATCGTGACCGACCGGCTCGCGTTGGGATCGTCGCCCAGCGCCGGGCGGCGCAGTTGCAGCTGCAGGGTGTCACCCACGACACGTACCGCGTCATCCAATGGGGTCCAGGCCAGGCAGCTGGCCAGCCAGCCGGCAATCAGCAAGCCGGCAGTCGGATTGGGTGGGCCGGGGGCCGCGATGTAGTCGATCGTTACCTGGTCGATGCGGCGCAGGTGCGGCAGCAGCGGGCGTGTGTCGAAGAACTGGGCGGTCAGTTCACGCCAGGGGGTGAGCGCGGCCCAGCCCAGGTCGCTCAGCGCGACCTGGCGGGCCGATCCCGTGGGCAGTCCCGGGTCATGCTCGAAGGCCGCCATGCTCACCAGACCGTGCGCCGGCTCACCCAGTTCGCGCGAGTCGACGATCAGCCGGTCGAGCACGCCAACCAGTCGCGGCAGCAGCGGCTCATCGAAGGGTGCAGCGCCCGGCAGCCAGAGGACCACCGGCAGGTCGGGCACCAGCAGGGCCAGGATCAGCGAGGCGACCTGAGCAGTGGCTGCACCGCGCGCATCGATGGTAATCTGCTCGCCGCAGACCTGCGGCACGCCGGGGGCAGTCAGCAAGCAGTTGGCCTGGACCCACGCATCGATCTGCGGCTCGTCGGCGGCCGGGTGACAGATGGCCAGAATGGCGCGATTGGGGTGGCTGGCCATCAGTTCGTGAGCCATTGCGCTGATCCGTTCAGCCAGCTGCGGTTCAGTGGCGCGGGCCACCAGGTTCAGCGTCAGGGCGCGGGTCACCGCCTCGCCGCTGCGGGCGGCCTCGCTCGCGCGCTCCTGCCAGAGCTGTTGGAGCTCGCGTTCGATCGCACCGATGTCTACGCGTGTAGATTGCATACGACTGACGTAAGCGGCGGTCGCGCTTCTGAGCGTGACCTGGCCGCTAGAGCCGGCGCCAGGCGCGGCCATCGCGGGCGATAAAGGTATCGGCGGCGGCAGGGCCCCAGGTGCCGGCCTCGTAGTTGGGGAACGGCAGCGGCTCAGCGGCGGCCCAGCCCTGCTGGATGGGTGTGAGCAGCGCCCAGCTCGCCTCGACTTCATCGCGGCGGGTGAAGAGCGTGCTGTCGCCCAGCATGCAGTCGAGCAGCAGCCGCTCGTAGGCCTCGGGTGAGGCTACGCCGAATGAGGTACCGTAGCGAAAATCCATCGTCACCGGGCGGATCTGGGCCTGACCGGGCACCTTGGAGCCGAACTTGAGCGAGATACCTTCATCAGGCTGGATCGTGATCGCCAGCACATTGGGCTCGCTGGCGTTCACCGGCGTATCGGCGAAGAGCATGGTCGGTGCGCTGCGGAACTGCACCGCGATCTCGCTGACGCGGCGGGGCAGGGCCTTGCCGCTGCGCAGGTAGAAGGGCACGCCGGCCCAGCGCCAGCTCTCGATGAACAGCCTGAGCGCCACGTAGGTCTCGGTCTGTGAGGTGGGGGCAACCCCGCGCTCGGTGCGGTAGCCGCCGACCGGGCGCCCACTGATGCTGCCGGGGCCGTACTGGCCGCGCACCGTCGCATCGAGCGCCTCGGCGGGACTGATCGGCCTGATGGCGCGCAGCACCTTGACCTTCTCGTCGCGCACGGCGTCGGGGTCGTAGGCCACCGGCGGCTCCATGGCCGTCAGGGTGAGCAACTGGGTCAGGTGGTTCTGGATCATGTCGCGCAGGGCGCCCGCGCGGTCATAGTAGCCGCCGCGATCCTCGACGCCGATGCTCTCGGCCACCGTGATCTGCACGTGATCCACATAGCGCCGGTTCCAGATCGGCTCAAAGATGCCGTTGGCAAAGCGAAAGACGAGCAGATTCTGGACGGTCTCCTTGCCGAGGTAGTGGTCGATACGATAGACCTGCTGCTCGTCGAAGACGGCCAGCACCTGGCGATTAAGTGCCCGGGCGCTCTCGAGGTCATGCCCGAAGGGCTTCTCGATGATAATCCGCGTCCAGCCGCCGTTAGCCGAGCGATTGAGGCCGTGGGCGCCGAGCTGGGCGATAATCTCGGGGTAGGCCTCGGGCGGGGTGGCGAGGTAGAAGACGCGGTTGCCGCCGGTGTCGCGCTCCGTGTCGATAGCGGCGAGCCGCGCGCCGAGGCTGGTATAGCCGGCCGGCTCAGCGAAGCTCGCGCGGTGGTAAAAGATGCCCTCGGCGAAGCTGGCCCACAGGTCCGGCTCGGCGGGGCCACTGCGCGAATTGGCATTGACCCCGGCCTGGAGCACCTCGCGGAAGTAGCGGTCGTCCCACTCGCGGCGGGCGAAGCCGAGCACCGAGAAGCCGGCGGGCAGCCGGCGCTCACGGGCCAGATTGTAGAGCGCAGGCACCAGCTTACGGCTCGTCAGATCACCGCTGGCGCCGAAGATGACCATAGTGCAGGGCTCGGGGGTGCGGCCCAGGCGCAGGCCGGTGCGCAGCGGGTTGTCGAGCGGGCCAGTGGCGGGCGGCGCGCCGGGGGCCTCGTTGCTCATATGCTTCAACCCTCGGCCGGCTTCACCGCGTGGCCACCGAACTGCTTGCGCAGCGCCGCCAGCACGCGCGCGCTGAAGCTATCGTCCTGGCGGGAGCGGAAGCGCATCTGCAGGGCGAGCGTAATGATCGGCGCGGGCACTGCGAGGTCGATCGCCTCCTGGACCGTCCAGCGGCCCTCGCCACTGTCCTCCACATAGCCACGGATGGCGCTCAGGTCGGCGTCTTCGGCGAAGGCCCGTTCGGCCAGTTCCAGCAGCCACGAGCGCACGACGCTGCCCTGGTTCCAGAGGTGACTGATCTTCTGCAGATCGACGGGATAGCGCGACTGCTTGAGGATCTCGAAGCCCTCGGCGTAGGCCTGCATCATCCCGTACTCGATGCCATTATGGATCATCTTGACGAAGTGGCCGGCGCCGTGGGGGCCGCAGAGCAGGTAGCCATCGGGCGGCGCGAGAGTCTTGAGCAGCGGCTCGATGTGGGCAAAAGTCTCGGGGTCGCCGCCGACCATGGTGCAGTAGCCCAGTTCCAGGCCCCAGACGCCGCCGCTGACACCGGCGTCCATAAAGCGCAGGCCGTGGGCGGCCAGTTGCGCGCCGTGGGCAATGCTGGCCTGGTAGTTGTTGTTGGCGCCATCGATCAGAATGTCGCCGGGCTGCAGCAGCGGGGTGAGCAGCGCAATATGCTCGTCGGTGGCCTGGCCGGCCGGGAGCATCAGCCAGACGATGCGGGGCGGCTGGAGCGCCTGGACCAGCTCCGCGAGGCTGTGGGCCGCGACGGCGCCATGGGCGTCGGCCAGTTCCTGGGCCTTCGCAACGGTACGGTTGTAGACCACCACCCGGTGCCCGCCCTGCAACAGGCGCGTGGCCATATTGGCGCCCATCCGGCCCAGGCCGATCAAACCGAGTTCCATGGGTTCTCCTACCAGTTCTGCGTATGCGCGCCCGGGCATTATACATCCTCCCGCGGTGGGGCGTGGAAATGGTACTGGCTTATTGCGGGTGGCCCCCTGACCGCGTGCAGGGCGTGTAGCGTGGTAGCGGGGCGCGCCGCCCCCGCGCCCCCGGGCCGGGGGCCTGCCCGGCCCCCACACGGTGTGCGGGGCG
>DAOUBZ010000010.1:0-7213 GCA_034432515.1 Chloroflexaceae bacterium
AGAACAGCGACCAGCCCACGCTCATGCGGCTCTCCTTCACCGAGGGCACGGTGTAGAAGCGGATGAGGATGTGGGGCAGGCCGGCGGTGCCCAGCATCAGACAGGCCATGAGCGCCAGGAAGTTCCAGGGCGTGCCGCGCCAGTCGCCGAGCTCGGGCCGCTTGGCATCGGGGATGGCCTGGGCAGGTGGCGGGGTAAGCGAGGCGCCGAACTGCTTATTGACCTGGCCGACCGCGTCACGCGCCGACGTGTTGTTCATGCCCTCGTTGAAGGGCGGGATGTAACCGGTGGTGATGAACTTGCCGGGCACCACCGGCGACTCGCTGGTCTTCGAGAGGCCCTGCTCCTCCTCCAGGCGGACGATGTTCTGCAGCGCCTGACCGTAGGACAGCTGCGGGATGGGGAAACCGGTGAGTTGCAGCGACAGGAAGGTCACCGGGATCAGGTAGGCGATGATCAGAATGATGTATTGGGCGACCTGGGTCCAGGTCACGGCCTTCATCCCGCCGAGGAAGGAGCAGACCAGCACACCCGAGAGGCCAAGCACCACGCCGAGGCGGAAGTCCACACCGACGAAGCGCTGCATGATCAGTCCGACGCCCACCACCTGGGCGGTCACATAGGTGAGGCTGACCACGATGGCGCAGATCGCGGCGACAACGCGGGCGGTGTTGCCACCGTAGCGCGCGCCGACGAAGTCGGGGATGGTGAACTGGCCGAACTTGCGCAGGTAGGGCGCGAAGAGCATAGCCAGCAGCACGTAGCCGCCGGTCCAGCCCATAATGTAGGCCAGGCCATCATAGCCGATCAGGAAGAGTGTACCGGCCATCGAGATGAACGAAGCGGCGCTCATCCAGTCAGCGCCGGTGGCCATACCGTTGAACACGGCCGGCACATTGCGCCCGGCGACGTAGTATTCATCGATCGCCTTGGTGCGCGAGAGGATGCCGATGGTCGCGTAGAGCCCCATGGTCAGCAGCAGGAAGATCCAGCCGATGATCTGGGTAGGCATGCCGGCAAAGATCTCCAGCAGCAGCATGATCGTGGCGACCGCAATGAAGCCGATGGTGAAGTACCCGTAGTACCTCGCCATCTTGTTGCGAAAGACGCTCTGGGCACTGGACGATGAGACAGACATTGTCACACTCCTGCAGTCGTGTTGTCGCTCGTAGGCAATCGTGGGGGCCTGCGGGCGGCTAGGCCGCAAGCGGCCGGCCCGGGCGTCTCTAGCGGTCGCGGTCGCTCAGGCCGTACTTCTGGTCCAGCTTGTTCATGGCGTAGGCGTAGTAGAAAATCAGGACCACGAAGACGACCAGCGAGCCCTGGGAGCCCATGTAGTAGCCCAGGGGGAAGCCAGCGATAACGATGTTGTTCAGCTGGTTGACGAAGAGCACGGGGACGTAGGAGACGAGAAACCAGATGGCCAGCAGAATGACGATCAGCCGCTGGTTCTCCTGCCAGTACAGCCTGGCGCGCTCCTCTGCGGGGAGCTTCTTCGGGTCGGACATAGGGCCTCCTTGCTCAATGTACCGGCTCACGGGCGGTAGCTACCACTGCGCAATGCCATCAGCGTTCCCGCGCCTCAGATGATCGGCAGACATGGGCGATCCTACCCCACACGACGAACATGGTCGCTGCAAGGCAGAATAGGGCACAACGCATCAGCGATGGGTCCCCTGCATCGAGAGGCTCATGGTATCAGATGGATTGCTCGGTGGCATCAGACTAGCAGAGCTTTTTGATGGCTGTTTAAGGTTTGTGTAAAGTTTCTGTAAAGGGGGTGGGCCGACGGCCTGGTGAGGAATGGCAGCCGCGCCTGGTGGCGGGATTGTGCCCGGTGGGGGACATTGGTTGCGCCAGTGCGCGCAGCCAATGCCCCCCGGCGCGGCAGGACACCGCGGACGTCGCCATAGGAAGGCTAGGGATGGCGCAGATGGTCGACCAGGGCCGTGCTGGCCGGGGTGGGGGGCGGGCCGGTGCGGCTGACGATCCAGGTCACAAGGAAGTTCACCGGGACGCCGAAGATGCCCGCCGCACCATGGCTGATCCCGAAGAGGCTCAGCTGCGGAAAGGCATAGTTGACGCCCATGTACAGCACGGTGACGAGCAGCCCGCTGAGCATGCCGGCGGCTGCGCCGCGGCTGGTCGCACCCTTCCAGAAGATGCCCAGGACCAGCACCGGAAAGAAGGTGGCCGCCGCGAGTGAGAAGGCCCAGGCCACCATCTGCACGATAATCGCCAGGCGCTGCACCGCGGTGAGCGCGGCAAGAATGGCTGCAACGAGGATCATGGCGCGCCCGAGCCAGAGCCGCTCGCGCAGCCCCGCGCGGGGGTTGAGCGTGCGATGGAAGATGTCGTGGGCCGCGGCGGAGGCGATCACCATCAGCAGCCCGTCGGCGGTCGAGAGTGCCGCGGCCATGCCCCCGGCAGCCACCAGCGCCACCACAATCGTCGGCAACCCCGCGATCTCCGGGGTGGCCAACACGATCAGGTCCTGGTCGATGCGCAACTCGTCGTACTGCAGCAGCCCATCGCCATTGCCGCCCTCGGCAGGGCTGTCGGCAAAGGCGAGCAGCCCGGTGCTGGCCCAATTCTCGGCCCAGGCCGGCATCTCGCTTGCCGGCCGCCCGACCACGTTCTCCAGGATCTCCCAGCGCGAAAAGGCGGCATAGGCCGGCGCCGTCAGGTAGAGAACGGCGATCCAGACCAGCGCCCAGCCGACACTGCTGCGGCTCTCGCGCACCGTGGGTACCGTGTAGAAGCGTACCAGGATGTGCGGCAGCCCGGCTGTGCCGAGCATGAGACAGAGGGTCAGGGCAATGTAGTTGACCGGCGTCCAGTCGTTGAAGGGCTGCGCGTAGCTGGCGGTGATGCCCTGGGCCGCCTCCAGCCCCTCGATATGGCGCAGGGCATCGCCATACATCAACTGGGGCAGCGGCACGCCTGTGAGCTTGAGCGAGAGCCAGGTTACCGGCACGAGGTAAGCGATGACCAGGATGATGCCCTGCACGCCCTGGGTCCAGGTGATGGCCTTCATGCCGCCCAGAAACGAGCAGAGCAGCACGGCGGAGAGGCCGACGATCACACCGAGCATGTAGTTGAGCCCCAGGAAGCGGCTCATAATGATGCCAACGCCCGTCACCTGGGCCGTCAGGTAGGTGAAGCTGATGATGATGCTGGCGATCGCGGCCAGCACGCGCGTGGCAGCGCCGGGGTAGCGGGTGCCGATGAAGTCTGGGATGGTGTACTGGCCGAACTTGCGCAGGTAGGGGGCCAGCAGCAGGACCAGCAATACGTAGCCGCCGGTCCAGCCGGTGATGTAGGCCAGGCCCTCGAAGCCCAGCAGGAAGAGTGCGCCCGCCATAGAGATGAACGAGGCCGCGCTCATCCAGTCCGAGCCGGTCGCAAGGCCATTCAGCATGGCCGGCACGCGCCGCCCGGCGACGTAGTACTCATCGAGCCGGTCGGTCCGGGCGCGCAGCCCGATCACCGCGTAGACGAGGATCGTAAGCAAGAGAAACGACCAGCCGATCAGCGCAGGTGGCAGGCCCACGAAGTGGTCGAGCAACCCGACCGTGATCACCAGCAGTATGAAGCCGAGGGTGAAGCCGGCATAGCCGCCCAGCAGCCGACGCCGGTAGCGTTGCTGCGCGGGCGTCTCGACGGCGTCGACGCCGAAGCGCTGGTCGACGCGGCGCATGCGCCAGCTGTAGAGGGCGGTAAGCGCGATGAAGCAGAGCAGCGCGCCCTGGCCACTGAGGTAGTAGCCCAGCGGGAAGCCGGTGAGCACACTGACGCGGTTGAGCGCCGGTGCGAAGATCGCCGGCAGCGTGAAGCTGAAGAGCCAGATCAACAGCAGCGGGCCGATCAGCCGCAGGTTGGCGCGCCAATAGGCCCCGAGCCAGGCCGGCGCGGCCGGCACGGCCAACTCCTCCGGTGCCGGCTTCAGCGTCAGCGGCGCGACGCCACTGGCCGGCGGCGCCGTCAGCCCCGAGACCTCGCTGCCCAGTTCGCGTGTGCGCTCGATCGGCGGGAAGAGCCGGTCGATAACATACAGCGCCACGGCGAGCGAGCCGCCGATGATCAGAAAGAGCTGAAAGATGCCGAGCAGGATCTGCGAGGTCATGGCAGGGTCGGTGCGTTCAATCAGTTGGCGGCGAGCGCCTCGGCCTGCTCGGCCACGAACGGAACCCCGGCATCGCGCGGCGCCAGTGGCAGGGTGAAGCAGAAGGTCGTACCCTGGCCGTCACCCTGGCTCTCGGCCCAGATCTCGCCGCCCTGGGCATAGACCAGATGACGCGCGATGGCCAGCCCGATGCCGCTGCCGCCGCTCTGGCGCGCTCGCGACTTGTCCACCCGGTAGAAGCGCTCGAAGATGTGGGGCAGGTGCTCGGGGCTGATGCCGACGCCGGTATCGCGCACGCTGATCAGCACCATTTTGTCCATCACGCCGGCGGCGAGCGTGACCGTGCCGGCCGGCGGGGTGTAGCGATAAGCGTTGGAGAGCAGGTTGATCAGCACCTGGTTGATGCGATCGGGATCGGCCCACACGTGAGGCAGGGGGCCATTGACCCGCAGGCTCAACGTGACCTGATTGGCACTGAAGAGCGGCTCGAACTGGACACAGACCTCCTCGAGCACACGTTGGAGGTCGGTGCGGCGGGCAACCACCGGTAACTGGCCGGCCTCGACCCGCGAGAGCAACTCCAGATCCTCGATCAGCCGCTGGAGCCGGTTGGACTCGTGCAGGATCAGGCTGAAGGTCTGGGTATTGGGCTGGATGACCCCGTCAAGCAAGCCCTCCATGTAGCCACCGATCGTGGCCAGCGGGGTCCGCAGTTCGTGGGTGACATCGGCGAGCAGGGCCAGGCGGCGGCGCTCGGTCTGGTCGAGAGCATCGGCGAGCTGGTTGACGCTCTGGGAGAGCTGGGCGATCTCATCGGCGCTGGTGATCCGGGTGCGCTCGCGGTAGTAGCCCTGGGCCAACCGCTGGCTGACGATCGAGAGCGTGAGCAGCGGCTCGACGATGCGCCGCGAGACGAAGAGGCTGACCACCACTGCGGCGGCGAGGGCGGCGAAGCCGCTGACCAGCAGCGCCTGTTGCAGCACGGTCCGGAACTGCTCGATCGGTGTCGACTGCACGGCCGAGGCTGCGCTCGCGTGCAGCCCGCCGGTCTCGGCGGCGGCAGCACCCACGATCAGCGGCACACTATCCACCAGCCCGATGCGCGCAATGAAACCGGCCATCGCCAGCAGCACTACGTCGGCAATGACGATGATCACCAGGTGAGAAAAGAACAGCTTCCAGCGCAGTTGATGGTACCACCTCATCGCTGACCACCGACGAACTTGTAGCCGACGCCGCGCACCGTCTGGACGAGGGGTGGGCCAGTCGGGTCATCCTCGAGTTTGCGGCGCAGCGTGCCGACGTGGACATCAACCACCCGGTCGATCCCGGCAAAGTCGGGGCCCCAGACACGCCGCAGCAGTTCTTCGCGGGTGAAGACGCGCCCGGGATGGCTGGCCATGGCGTAGAGCAGGTCAAACTCGCGCGGAGTGAGCTCGATCTGGATGCCACGGTGCTGCACCTCACGGCGCTCCGGGTCGATGCTGATTGCGCCGAACTGCAGCACGGGGCGCTCGGCAACTTTTTCGAGCGGGGCACGGGCGCGGCGCAGAATGGCCTTGACCCGCGCGACCAGTTCGCGCGGGCTGAAGGGCTTGGTGAGGTAATCGTCGGCGCCGACCGAGAGGCCAATCAGCTTGTCGACCTCGTCGGTGCGGGCGGTGAGCATCAGCACATAGACGGCCGTCTCCTGATGCAGACGCCGGCAGACCTCGATCCCGTCGAGGCCGGGGAGCATCACATCGAGGATAACCAGATCGGGCCGGATGGAGCGGGCCAGGGTCAGGGCGCTGGGACCATCGAAGGCGCGCTCAACCGCGAAGCCCTCAGCAGTCAGGTAACTGGCTACCAGGTCGACGATCGGCTGCTCATCGTCAACGATCAGGATTGTAGCTGCATCCATCGCAGCACCTCGCGCAGCTATGCGTAGCAGAAGTCCGGTCGGTGTGCTGTAGGCCGTAACTATACCACGTTTCCCCGCGCGTGCGCAGGTCCCGTGGGTGAGGCTGAACTATGCTTCAGCCACTCACCCCCGCCATCGCCATCAGCCGTGCCCACTGCTCGGGCGTAACGGGGACCACCGAGAGGCGGCCCTGGCGCACGAGGGCAAACTCGGCAAAGAAGGGATCGGCCTTGATCGCCGCCAGTTCGACGGGGCGGGGCAGGGGCTGGAGCGGGCGCAGATCGACGACGATCAGCTTCGGGTCGCCAAGCTGCGGGTCGGGGTAGGGCGCGCTGGTCAACTCGGCGAGGCCGACGGCGCACCGCTGATCGCCGGTATGGTAGATCAGCGCCTGGTCGCCCGGCTGCATCTCGCGCATCTGTTTGAGCGCCACACTGTTGGCGACCCCGTCCCAGACCGTCGCGCCGTCGCGTACCAGATCGGCGTAGCTGTAGTGCTCCGGCTCGGTCTTGAGGATCCAGTAGCGCACGAGTGGCTCCTTACGCAGGGCAAGCGGGATGCTGGCATTGTATGCAGCGGGCCGGGCAGTGTCAATGCGCGACGTGACGGTGCTATAATGCGCAGGTTGTGTGACGGAAAACAGGCGTGGTGGGCGCCGCCAGGGGACCGTACTGGGGACGGCATGGATCAGTTCGAGGGGCTTGACCATTACGCGGTGCTCGGTGTAAGCCGTGGCGCGAGCGCCGAGGAGATCAAGCGCGCCTACCGCCAGCAGATCGCCCGCTACCATCCGGATCGCTTCGCCCAGGCCAGTCCGGCCGAGCAGGCCGAGGCCGGCCGGCGAGCGCAGCGGATCAATGAAGCCTACGCGGCGCTGAGCGACCCGGCGCTGCGCCTCGCTTACAACCGCGCGCTGCGCATTGCTTCGCCCCCACCGGCTATGCCGGCCCAGCCGCGCGACCACCTGGCCGAGTTGTACGCGCAGGCCCGCGCTCACCTGGAGGCGGGCCGGCACATGCAGGCAGCAGCCACGCTGCGCGAGATCCAGCAGGTCAATCCCTTCTACCGTGATAGCGCGGCCCTGCTGGCGCAGGCCGAGGCGGCTGCCCATCTCCCGGCGCAGCGCGAGCGCCCGGCGCCGCCGGCTGTGCGCCGTGGGCTGGATCAGCGCCGCCGGGCGCTGA
>DAOUBZ010000011.1:0-14276 GCA_034432515.1 Chloroflexaceae bacterium
TTCGCTGCCTCCTGCCTTGACCGCTCGCTCCGTCCTCGCATCCTACCATACGGCGGGACCGCAGTTTACGACCTGGCTGGGACTGCTATAGTGGTGCACATGGTGTCGGCACGCCGCTGACAGAGTTGATAGCAGACGTGCCGGATGCACCACCTAGCGCGGTTTCCCGTGGCTCTGGCAGAGGAGGGTGTCACTCAGCGCCCTTGATCCCATGCATACCTGTAGCCACGCCGCTTCAGATCCGAGGGCCGACCCAGCGCGGCATCAGGGCACGCTGCACAGCCAGACCCGCTGCCAGCAAGGTATCTTCGGCGTCAGGCGCGCCTACCAGCTGCACGCCTACGGGCATGCCTCTTCTGGTGAATCCCACTGGTAGCGCGAGACCCGGCAATCCCGCCAGGTTGACCCAGGTCTGGGAGCTCAGCGTGAACGGCATCGCACCCCACGGCCAGCGGTGATGCGGCGCGGTGCAGGGGAAGACCGGGCAGACTGCGACGCCGCGCTCGCCGATCAGGTCGAGGATCTGGGCTCGCAGCGCCTCGCGCCAGCCTTGCCCATCGAGACCAAGCCACGTGGCCAGGATGCTCCCATAGTGCGAGCTTAGCCAATAGTGGAGCGTCCCAATGTCCACGCGCCCCTGCCCGAGCAGGGCGCGGCCCAGCTCGCCGGCGGGCAACCAGGCACGTCCAGCGCCGAAGCCTTCGGCGATCGCATGCCGCTCAGCCACCCCTTGATAGGCGCTCCAGCCTACCAGAGCCAGGCGCCGGGACGCGGGCGTCCCAGTGACCGCCCGCATACCGACCTGTTCCAAGGCGCGGGTCGCCGCTCGCACCCCTGCCCGCAGCGCCGGGCTGGCTGGCATGAGCCCATCGTCGATCCAACTTGCCACACGAGCTTCGCGTAGGGTCTCTGGGTCGCGTGGCCGTGGCGTCGTACCACGGAGCACATCGAAGCTCAGAGCCAGATCCTCGACCCGCCGGGCCATCGGCCCCAGCGCGTTGAGGGCTCCCAGGCGGCCCGACGAGGGCGGCCAGAACCCGCTCTCGTTGAGCGTGCCGCTGGTTGGGCGCAAACCAGTAATGCCGCAAAAAGCCGCGGGTAGGCGGATGCTCCCCGCGATGTCCGAGCCAAGACCAAGGGGCGAGCCACCGGCCGCAATGAGCGCCGCCTCGCCGCCCGTGGAGCCGCCTGCGGTGCGTGTCACATCCCAGGGGTTGTTCGTGCGCCCGTAGAGCGGATTCTCAGTCTCCTGTGACCAGCAGTTACCTGGAGTGTTGGTCAACCCTAGCACAATTGCTCCGGCCGCGCGCAGGAGGGCCACCAGGGCCGCGTCACGGGTGGGGACGTGGTCAGCTCGACTGAGCAGACCACAGGTGCTTGGCAGGCCCGCGACATCGAAGGCTGCCTTGATCGTTACGGGCACGCCGTGCAGCGGCCCGCGCCCCTCCGAAGGGGCGGCGTCAGCTGCGGCCGCCTCCGCCCGTGCCTGCGCGAAGCGCTCGACCACCAGCGCATTGATCTTGGGGTTGACCGCACTGATGCGCGCGATATGTGCCTCCACTACCTCGCTCGCCATCAGCCGCCCATCACGGATTGCCGTCGCCAGGTCCGTGGCAGAGCTGGTGGTTAAAAGCAGAGGGGAGATCACGACCGGCTCCTTTGTTGTCGCGCTCGGCGGATTTGTGCCGCCGCACCGAGTTGGGCTTGGAGCGCCATCACGCGGCCAGCAGGGCTTAAGCCGTCCGACCATTTGTCAAGGGGAATGGATAGATCATACCGCACCTTGCTGGCCTGTAGCAATCTCTACACGCTATAATGCGCCTGAGTGTTGATAAAGTCGCCCGCAGGTCCTCGTACGCGCTACGTGTGATCTTTGGGCCTTAGAAGCATGGCATCAGAATGCGGTCGTGCTTTCGTTCACAAGTCTTCTACAGGTGTCTGGCGAGTATTTCAACGCTCAGGCGCGTTAAAATCGGCCAGCAGGACAACCTTATGCGGCTGGCAGCGAGTGCTGTACCACTACAAGAAGTCGGTGCCGCCAAGACCGGCGATGGCGTTGGCGGCACTCTCGTCAATCTGCTCAGTTCCAGAGAGGAGAGCTGGCGTCTCAGTCATTATGACTGACGAGGCGAACGATGCCGCAGTCTCCACGCCCAGCACGGCGAGCTTACCCATGCGCCGCAACAGTGGCATACAGAGGAGGAGCTGCTGTGTGACGAGGCCGGCAAGGAGTTCCTCGCTTGTATGGGGTGGGAGCTCAGCCCCGACACTGGCCGCCTCGGCCAGCGTAAGCTCCAGGCCTCGTCGCCAGAGCCGGTAGGCGAGCTCACCCTCAGACTCGGCGTCGGTAAGGTAGGGGCGAACCACCGCGAGCAGCGTCTCGTCGTGCGCGGTGACCCGTAGCCCTGCAATGAGCCGCCGTCCTCCGTTCGGTCGTGCGCTTACTGATGAACCCTTTGGAGAACGCTCGTTTGTGTTTGTCACGCGCACCTCCTACTTGCCGGCGGCGCGGAAGATCAGGCCGAACAGGGCGCCGATCACGTTGAGCTGGCTGGCCAGGGGGCCGTCGACGAGCAGATAGTCCCGACCAGGCTCCTTGGCCTCGTGGGCGAGCACCTCGGCGAGGAGTGGACGCAAGAGCAGCACGCCGCCCCCTGTGATCACGACATACATCGAACTGTCTCTTACCTCGGCCAGGACGTCGGCGACAATAGCGTTGCCCTTGCTGGCCACAGCCTGCTGAACCTCAACAGCGATGCTCACGCTGCGGCTTGCTCGCATCACCGTCTGGCGCACCAGGGCCTGCTGCGCCTCCACGTCGTTGCGGATGAGACCTGCAAAGGCGCGGTCGGTGCGGAGCGCGCGAGCAATGCGGATCGTCCCATCGCCTGGTCGCCGGTTGATCATCTGCGCCGGGCTGAACACGATCTCGCTCACGTGGAGGTCGCCACCACCGATGTCGATAGCCCGCAGGCCGCTAATGTCGCTCAACGCCTTGCCGTTCGGCGCGCGGGTGAGGGCAATAACGGTTCCCGCGGTCTGGGCCTGGGGTAGGACGCTCGCCACCTTGATCGTCCAGGTCTCTGGCCGCTGCTCGTCGTCGGTGCGGCAGATCGTCCAGACCTTGCCCTTGAGGTGGCGGGCCAGGCTCTCGCGTGTGCGCGTGTCGAGGGTCAGTTGCTCGACGCCCTTCTCATCGCGCTCGATCACAATCTCCGTGTTGGGCACGGCGAGGGTCAGGGCGATCGCGTAGTCACCGGAGGTGTAGCCTGCCGACCGCAGTAGCTCGACAATGCCCGCTCCGATGAACCAGCGCTGGCGCTCGTCGTCGAGGCGCTGGATTGTTGGGCCGAGGCGTAGCGCGTCGCCCCGATGGGCCAGGGCGACGTCGCCAGTCCAGAAGCTCACGCCCTCGCAGCTGTAGGTTACCTCCTGGCGCCCCTGTATCGTCTGGGCGAGGGTGAAGGCAGTGGGCACGCGGATCGTGGTGAGGAGCGAGCGAACACCCTCGCTGTCTGGCTGCATCGGGTCGCGGCGCAGCACCGCCCCCTTGAGCGCGTCGTTGCCGTTGTCGATCGCAAGTGGGATCAGGGTGTTGCTGCCGATGCGCACGGTCGGGCGCAGAGGAAAGGCTGCGGTCTCATTGCTCGCCCAGGCGCGGGCGACCAGGTCGAGGATACTCCCGGCGGGAGCGGGCACCATAGGCTGCATCGGGCTGTCCTTTCTGGAAGGCTCGCCAGTGTACGGAAGTGTACGGAAGCGTACGCTTTTGTACGCGCTCCACCGGCTTGTGCGTACGGAAGCGTACGGATGTGTACGGGCTGCGTGAGGCTCCCAGGCGAAGCCTCACTGACGACCTCAAGTCAGTCTTACCGTCGCGAGAAATCTTTTACATCTCTCGTCCTTGCTTCGGCTCACTCGAGGCTTCGGCGCAAGCCAGTGACCGCATCGACCACCGGGCGAGGGACGAGGCGAGAAACCGTGTACGAGGGCGTCGTTAGACGTGTGATCAGGGGGGTAGCCCTGCGCAAAGACGCCCAAAACGACACGCGAAATCACTCCGTGAGGTGCTGCCTGACAGGACGACACGCTGCATCGTCTTTGCCTTATTCGTATGCGTTTTCCTTCCCTGTGGCTGTCAGCGATTTTCGCCCAGAGATAGCGGAACGGAGGGTGGAACGGGCCGATGGGATATGAGGAAGAACTGGGTTCCGCCCCGTTCCCCACCTGGCCGTTCCACCGTTGGTTCTCCCCGCTCCGCCAGCGCGGCCACGCGCTATGGCTAAAGCGGGCGAGTGTGTTGAGCCAGCAGGATGCGGCAGTGCTGTCAAGCATTTCATCAGGGTGAGGCGCCGTTCGGTGGCGGTCGCGGGCGCGTGGGTGCCAGCTTGAGTGGCACGCGGTGACGACGCCCGTGCGTATCGCGATGATGGATCAGGCCGGCTATGAAGCGCTTCTTGCGCGCCTGATCCATCATTGTTGGGCGTTCTCCTGCTCTGTCAGCAGCCGGCGAGCTTCTCGCGTCGGGAAGCTCGGGAGACTGTGACGAGGCCGCCGGGACGTTCCGCCCACGCCGCAGCAGCACCAGGCGCTCGTAGTGGCGCACGCCACCCCTGGGCATCGCCACGGTGCGTCGGCGGGTGAGCAGCCGGAGGTGGAGTCGGGCAGCCACGTGAGCGCAATGCCGGCGAACAGTGGCCACGCTGGCCTGCGCCGCGTTCGCAAGGTCGCCCACCTCGATCACCCACGCACCCTGGTCGAGCAGCTGCTGGGCAGCCGCGCAGAGCCGCGCTTTTGTCGCCTGCTCGCGGCCGCCGTTGCTTGCCGGGCTCACCGCCGCCTCGATGATCACGGTCGGGGGCAGGCCCGGCACCGGCAGGCTGAACATGAGCGTGATCTGCACCTCGGGGTGATCGAAGGGTCGGCCGCGCAGGGCGCATTGGAGCAGCTCGGCCTCGCGTCGCTGCTGGAGCAAGGCGTCGAGGCGCTGGTCGGCGAAGGCCGGCACCTGCACCCGCCAGGCCGCCCCGGTCGCGTCCTTGAGGAGCCGATTCTCCGCCACGACCCGCTCGTCGAGCGGCTTCTCGTTGTCGGCGAAGAGCGCCCGGCCGTCACGCACGACCGCCTCAAGGTTCGGGTGGTACACCTGGGCCAGGATGACGTCGTAGCCCTGGTAGTCGTTGGCTCCGCGCAGGGCGCCGTAGTGCGCGACGACGACTTCGGTGTGCCCGCGCTCCGCGAGACCGGCCCGCAGCTCGTCTTCCCAATCCAGCGTGCAGACCACCAGGGTCTTGCGACCCGGGCGGATGTGGCTCGTTACATCCTCGACCCAGCGGTCGCGCCGCTGCTCGGCGGTCTTCGTCGAGCGGCTCCGCAGGCTGCTCTTGGCCCAGTCGCGCCCGATCACCTGCACGACGCGGGTCGCCCCGTGGATCACCGGCTGCTCCACGCGCACCGGGGTATTGGGGAAGAGGGCGGTGAGCAGGCCGGCGTTTGCTGTGGCGTCGAGGATGAGCTTCGGCTGATCCGCGCGGGCGAGGCGCTCAATCAGGTGCTCGATGCGCAGGAACAGCTCCAGCCGCCCGCCGCGCGCCTCGATCCGGCTGGTGACGCGCCGGCCTTCCTGGGAGAACCGCCACTCCTTTGCAAGCTGCGTGAGCAGGGTTGCGGTATGGCCAGGTGGCAGGGCCTGGTAGTCGGCGAGCGTGGCGCCCCGCGGAAGACTGCGGAGCAGGTTCAGCTCCTCCGGCGGCGGCAGTTCAGTCAGAGCGGCCTGCACTGTTTCATCGAAGCAGAGCCCCTCGGCCTGGGCCTGCCGGTCGAGCTCGTCAAGCAGCAGGCCGCCGCTCAACCCGCGGTCGGTCGTCGTCGCAACAGCCTGGGCGACCCAGCGCAACACCGCCTGGATCGCCGGACCCTTCGGATGCGCCCGGCTCATCGCGGCGAGGTCCGCGGTCGTGAGCTGCACCTGGGTGATGAGGCTCGCCGGGTCGAACTCATCAAGCACGACCACACCGGCGTCCTGCCACCAGCCGGTCGCGCGCAACAGCGGCGTTGCGGCGAAGAAATCACCTTCTTGACCAAACTGGCGTAGGTACACACAGCGGTCAACGAAGGGACAACGCCGCTGGCAAAGGGCGTCTTTGACGCTGTAGCCCTTCTGGGTCAGCGTCATTGCCTCGGCGACCTTGCGGCAGTTGCCGTGGTGCCGGCCCTCAAGGGCGATCAAGTCAAGGCCGTCCTGGTCGTGCAGCTGCGCCTTCCGCTGCGCGGTCCAGACCAGGAAGCCGCTCCCGTCGTCGCCGGTTGGAACACGCTGCATCCATTGCTTGAGTCCGATGGTCGTATTGAAGCCCTTGCCGGTTCCCGGCGGGTGGGCCAGCACCAGGAATCCCTCGCCGCCGGTCGCGTGCTGCTCGGCGAGCGCGACGATCTGTGCTCGCACCTCGTCCAGCGTTGAGGGCGAGGCCTGAACAGGCGCCTCCTGGTACAGCGCCGCCGTCTCGCTGACCGTCAGCCGGGTCGGTCGCTCGCGCCGCGCTGGGTACGAGCTGGGTAAGGGCAGGTTGTGACGCTCCAGCAGGGTGTGTCCGATCGAGCGCTGGTAGTCGATGAGTAACGGGGCAGTGGCGATCAGCTGCTGGAAGCGGGCGGGGCCAAAGCGAGGGAGGAAGGTGTCGATCTCAGCTTTGTTGTCGCCAGGGGCGAGCGGGAGGCGTGCCACACGAACCTGGAGGCCGGCAGTGGCGCAGGCGGCCCCGTGGCGCAGGCTCCACTGCTCCTCGGGTGTCAGTGCGGGCAGCCCGTCTTTGACTGAGCGGGGCTGGCTGTCGTAGCACAGCACCACCTCTTCCACGCCCTTCGCCCGCAGCTCCTGCGCCCACGCGTCGCGAAAGACTGTGAGCCCGGGCTGCCCCAGGGTCGGGGAGGCAAGCTCGCCCGCGTGGTAGGCCTGGAGCGCGGCGAGAGCCTTGAACTCGGCCTCGGTGATGATCACCGTCTTCGTCCCTGGGGTGATGCTGTCCCAGCCAAAGGGGAAGACGACACCGCGCTGCTCGTACGGGCCAAGGGAGCGGTAGCCCTTCTGCCCGTTGTAGGTGCGAGTGCGCAGGTCGACGACCTGGCCGTCGGCGATGTAGGGGAAGACGATGCGCCCGCGCAGGTTCCAGTGCGTGCGCTGCCTGCCGTCCTCATCGATGATCACCAGGCCTGCTTCCTCGGCATAGGCGTATGCCTCGGGGCAGATTTCGCGCAGGTAGGTGACGAGGCTCTCGTCATCCGAGAGCGTGACGCCGAGGACGTAGCGCCCGATGGTGGCATCGTTCAGCCCACGGCGGTGGAGGTAGGCGCTCGGGTCGGGGTTGCATGGCTCCAGCATCCAGCCGTGCGCCCAGAGGGCGACCGCCGCGTAAAGCTGGCGGTAGTACGGGATGTGGGCCGGGTTCGGCTCCGCCCGTGGGCGCGAGCAATGAGCCGGCGCTGTAGGCGTTGCTGGCTGCCACGGAGCCTCGTCGTCACGATCGAGGTGCTTAAGCAGGCCGCGCCGGTCGCAGACGCGGCACCAGTAGCGCCCGGCCGGTCGCCCGCCGCTTGCCTCCATCCAGACGTGGAAGCGGTCATCACCCCCGTCGGCACAGAACGGGCATGGTCCTTTGTAGAGTCCTGCTCGCCCGACGCGACGCATCGGGTGAAGTCGGGGATGCAGCTGCTCCGCGTAGCGCACGGCAAGGCACTTTCACCATCGCTGCCCGCGGGCATGGCGATGCCCGGCTGTGTCAACCGCGTTGACACGCGAGTCAGCGGGTGGTATGGTGGGCGCAGAAGCCCCGCCCGGGGTTTCGGCTCAGACGCTTACGACCAGTGCCGCCAAGCTATTAGGTCGTAGGCGTCTGTCTGTGTCCCAGGAGTACCGGGCAGGGCGTCACGCTCAGGAGGAACCAGGGAAGCTACGGGATGATGTGGCGCTGCTGGTAGTCGCGCAGTGCCTGCACTGGCACGCGACGCATCCGCCCCTCACCCACCGCCGTCAGCTCGCCGCGGGCGATCAGCCGGCGGATGGTGCGGGTGTCGTAGGCGAGCAGGCGGGCGGCTTCGGAAATGGTGACCTGCAGCGGCTCCAGGCGCTCCTGCTGGTCGCCGAGCCCCAAATACGCGGCGGTGTGCTGGCTCAAGGGAACCACAGGGGTTGCGGCCATCGGTGAGCTCCTCTCGGGTAGTGCCTCGGGCGTGACGCCGAGTAACGAATCTTGCCTCCTCAGCATACGGGCGATTGCGAAAATGGGAACTGGACAAATCTCTGGACACTTCGCATGTTGCCTGCTTACCAGCCGCGCTGCGGCTGGTACGCGCGGTTAGACCCAATCGAAGCAATTGACGGCGCTGCCGTGGTGCAGGTCTTCGCCGGGATCTGGTTCGCCTTGAACAGCGCCCTGCGCTCCTCCGGCGTGCTTGATGAGCCAGGAGGTTTCCGCCGTCGCGGAAACGGTTAAGAAGCCGCTTCCTGCCGCCCACATTGTGCTCGCTGGTGCTCCTGTGCCATAATCACCGTGACGTTCGCAGGTCAACGAGGGAGCCATGCACGCCTTCACCTTTGCCGAACATCCTGGGGTGAGCCGCCACCTGGTGATTGACATACAGGGCGGCAACCCCGAGCAGTACCTCAACGGGGGGCTTGACTGGTCCGAAGCCGGCTTCACCCACGACGCATTCTGGGAGCGCCTGCCGCCTGGTACACTCCAGGGCCTCGCCCCGCTCTCGGCTGGGTGGCGCCGCTTTGGCGTCGTCATCGGGACGCCTGAGGAGGAAGGAGGCGCGCCGAACCCGCGCACCCTCCTGCGCCTCGAGACCACGCCGGTGCAGGTGTGCATCGTCCAGGAGTGGAACCCGGCGCGAGCGGCGAGCGCCTGGGAGGCACTGCTCATCGCTCAGGATGCGCTGCGCCCGCAGCTTCTGGCGGTGCCGCCGGGCTTTCTCGTGTCGCTGATGGCTATCGCGAAGCTGGCAGCGCACCAGGTGTGGCTAGGCAGCACTGCAGCGTCGCGCTGGATTCCCAATATTGCCCTTGCCCAGCAGGTGCTCAGCCCGGTATTGAACGAACTGATGCAGGCGTGGCTCGCCGGGCCGACCAGAGCCGCCGCTCGCTACCGCGCACAGATGGGCATCAGAACGCCACGGGGCCTTCGGCCCAAAGTCGCCCTTTTTCGCCCGGCAGAGTGGGTGAACTTGGCGCGATCCGAGCGCCCTGAGCCGTTTCTGATGCGGTTGCTCCACCAGAAGAGTCTGGCCCTCTGGCGAGACGATGCGCTGTGGGCCGAGGCCCAGACTACCTGGAGCGAGGAGGAACGGGCCGCGCTGCTGGGCCTCGGGCGCTGGGACACGGTGATCACCGGCGAGAAAGCGGTCACCGCTACCGAGTTGAACGGTCTGCGCGAGCGCGGCACGTGGCTACCGGAGGAGCTGCCGCCCAGCCAACCGTCGACAGCGCCGCCCACCTCGTCGACGCCACGCCGGCGAGGTCGCGCCGTCCCACAGGTCACCCGCGGCCCCAATGTGCCTGTGCAGCCGAGCATCTGGGAGCTGGAGGGTGACGCTGAGGCGGTGGCCCGCCAGATCACCCTGGGTGGGCAGCAGGAGCTCGAGCTGTGGCTGTTGTTGGCCCAGCAGCGGGCGGCGCAGGAGGCGCGCCGCGGCTACCAGCACCAGGGCCGCGGCATCGTGGCACTCACCGTGACCCTGCAGAGCAGCTTCGTGAGGGGCGAGGTGCAGGCGGAGTACATCGCGCAGGCGGCCATTGTCGCCCAGGCGAACCGCAGCAGCCCCGGCGACCAGAGCGTGGTGACGTTCCTGCGCACCTACGACCCAGGCAAAGAGTTTATGGTGGTGCTGGTCAAGGAGGATTGCGACCCACGGCGGTTGATCGCCTCCTACAGCTATAGCGCGCTCACCGCTGCGGGACCTGAGGACGACGAGGATTTGGCGTAGTGGAGATGCCGATCTGAGCAGGAGGCTCTAATGCTTGGCAGTAGCGAGATCCTCATCAAGCCGAGTGGCTGGGCTAGTTCGCGGAAGCGCTGCTGTAGCCGCACCGCAGCCTCGGGGTCGGCGCAGTCGCCGTGCTCGCAGATCAGCAGGTGGCGGCCGTAGGACCGCATCGAAGGGGTGTCATCATTCATTGGCGCTCCCGTGGATGGCAAGCAAAAACCCCGGCCTCTTGCAAGAGGCCGGGGTGAAACAGTTGCTGGGCAGACCATCACGCAGGAGCGTTCATGGGGCGCGGGTCATGCTCGTCCTCCTTGGTTCGAGAAGGGGTGAACAAGACGTCGCGGCAGGTATTCTGGCTTCCGGCGGCTCCTTGGAGCAACCGGTTACAGTTGCGGCACAGCGCTGGACTCACACCAGCTTCCACCTTTACGCCCTAGCATCCGGGCTAGCGGGTCAACGCGACGATATTGCACTGAACAGGTACAGTGGGCGCGATTAGAGCACACATTCGGCTTCGAATAGCCGTAACTACACCATCGTCGTCTGGCCAGCAGGTAGGAGCGTATGGCCCTTACTCAATGCTCGCGCCCAGGCTCGGGGCTGACGCCCCTGCCAATTGCCCCGGTGATAAATGTAGCCTGCCAGCAGCGGGAAGGTCAGCGTCACCTCGCCGAAGACCATCTGCTCCTGAGCCAGGCTGACCTTGCCCCACGAGTTGGCCTCCTTCAAGGTCGAGCCGGAGAGCGCCCCGTTGCGCTCATCGGCCACCGTGAGCTGCACGGCGTACTGGTGCATGGACGCCGCAAAGCCCAGGAACTCAGCCGAAACCACGATGTCCTGCACGAAGTTCTTCGGCACGCCGCCGCCGACCATCAGCAGCCCGGAGGCGCCGGCCCAGACCTTGATCGCCGTCAGCTCGCGGAAGTCCTTTACACTGTCGATGCTGACGTGGCCCTCGGGGCGGGCCACCTGGTGCGCCACCAGGCCGAAGCCCGCCGAGCAGTCGGAGAAGGCCGGCACGAAGATCGGCACCTCGCGACGATAGCACTCCAGGATAATGCTCTCAGCATCAGGGTGATGCGCCTCCAGGTAGGCGCCCATCGCGCCGATAAACTCGCGGCTGGAGTAGGCGCCCGGGGCCAGCCCATCGGCAATCGCGCGAGTAGTCTCATCGCAGACGCGCAGCTGCTCCTCGTCGATGTAGGTGTCGTAGATGCGGTCGATCATCTCGTCGAAGGAGCGCGCAACACCACGGAATGGTGCCTCCTCCTGGCTGCCTACAGTTGACGCACTGCCGTGGTGGTGGTATTGTTGCCCCGTCCTCGGTATCCCGCCGCATTTCCAACTGAATACCAGTCAGACAGCGGTCCCATCAGGGTGAAAGCCGAAGTCGGTGCGATTCCGACGCTGTCGCGCAACTGTGATGTGCGCCGCCCCGCGCGGTGCGCTAAGTCAGGTCGAGCGCCGCTGTCTTTTCTGACCTTCCCTTCGCGTCTCAAAGGGGGGTGGAATAAGGAGACTGACCTGTAGGAGCTGAGCCCTGTCCGGGGATCGTGCCCCTGCCGGAATCTTCACAGCGACCACCCGATGCGCATCGGGTGGTCGCTCTTTTGTGTGCCAACCGGCTGCCCGCGGTGGCAGCGTGTCTTTCACCGGGCAGGGGTAGGCTCGATGAACTGCATACGTGTACAGCGGCTGATCCCAGCGCTGCCGATGATCGTCATCCTGGGCGGCCTGGCCCTCGCGAGCGGCCTCATCCCGCCACAGCCTGCGGCCCGGGCCGCCCAGACGACGCAGCCACGGGC
This sequence comes from Chloroflexaceae bacterium, assembly GCA_034432515.1. Taxonomy (GTDB): domain Bacteria; phylum Chloroflexota; class Chloroflexia; order Chloroflexales; family Chloroflexaceae; genus JACAEO01. The sequence goes on from DAOUBZ010000011.1 coordinate 11,787, forward strand.
TGGCCTGGTCGTGCGCTTCGGCGACGGCTCGACCCGCACGGCCTGCGTCGCGCTTGACGAGGATGGCGAGGCGAACGGCGAGGAGTTGCTGCGTGCCTCGGGGCTCTCCACTGTGACGGTGTTCAGCACCAGCAACGGCGCCCTGGTCTGCAAGATCGAGCAGGAGGGCTGCCCGAAGGAGGACTGCCTCTGCCAGTGCAAGAATCTCGGGCAGGACTGTCGCTACTGGGCATACTATCGCCTGGGCACCGCCGGTTGGGAGTACTCGAATGTAGGCGCCAGTGGCGCGCGCGTGCGTGACGGGGCGGTCGAGGGCTGGTCGTGGGGTCCCGGCGGCGTCGATAACGGCGTCGAACCCCCGCTGATTACCTTTAGCGAGATCTGCGCGCTACCAGCCACCGCCACGCCGACCGCCACCACAGTTCCAAGCGCCACGGCGATGGCCCAGCCCAACCCGACCGTCGAGCCGACCGCGACCACGGCCCCGGCGCCTGTCCCCCCCCAGCCGATCATTCTGCCGGTGGCGAGCAGCACGCCGCCCCTGACGCCGAGCAGCGCGCCGACGCCGAGCAGTTCACCTACAGCGACCGCAACGGTTCCGACCCCAAGCCTTACGAACACGCCCCTGCCAGCGCTCGCGCCGACCGCTACGCCCGCGAGTGCGCCGACGGAACCTGCTACCCTCACGCCAATTCCGGCGCCAACTGATGCCCCGGCTCCGACAGCCGCGCCTGCGACCGTCGTGGTGACCACGAACATGCCTGAGCCTCGGGCGGCGGGCGGTGCAGTACCATCGACAACAGGCCCGCTCTGGCTGCCGCTGGTGTCTCGGAGCGAGCCCACAGCCACGCCCGGGCTGAGAAGCGAGGCAGCGGAGGCCCCGGCAAGGAACGCACCGACCACGCCACCTGCTGGGGCGCCGGCTATGCCGCCTGCTGAGGCACCGGCCACGCCGTCTGCTGGAGCACCGCCAGGATGGGGCGCGGCGGGCGGCGGGCTGGTCTGGTTTCTCGCGCTGAGCGGTGGGCTGGCCGTGGCGCTCGTGGCGGTGCGTATGCGCCGAGGAGGGTGAGATGCGCGACCGGCTGCTCAGTGGGGCGACGATTGCCCTGACCACAGTGATCGGGGTCGTCGCCTTCCTCTACCCGTTCTGGCTGCCGGTGATGGCCAGCGGGGGTCTGGGCGTGGCCCACAGCGACGACGCGCCGCTGTTGCTCACCGCGCTGGTCGGTCTGAGCTTTGTCGCCCTCCTGCTCGAGGCCCAGCGCGCGGCCGAGCACGCGCTGCTGGTGGCCCTCCTGGGCGTGCTGGTGGCGATGAACGCCATTCTGCGCTTTGTCGATGTCGCCCTGCCGCTGCCCGGCGGCTTCTCGCCGATCTTCGTGCTGATTATCCTGACCGGCTACCTCTTCGGCGGCAGCTTTGGCTTCCTGATGGGTGCGATGACCCTGGTGGTCTCGGCGCTGATCACCGGCGGGATCGGGCCGTGGCTGCCTTACCAGATGCTGACGGCGGGCTGGGTCGGCCTGAGCGCGCCGCTCTGCCGCGGGCCGGCCCGCGCTCTCGGTGGCCCCGGTGGGCGGAGCGAGATTCTACTCTTGGCGCTCTTCGGGGCGCTCTGGGGCTTCGGCTACGGGGCGATCATGAACCTCTGGTTCTGGCCCTTCGCCAGCGGGCCGCTCGACCAGCACTACCAGGCCGGCATCAGCCTGGGCGAGACGCTGCGGCGCTACCTGGCTTTCTATCTGGCCACCTCGCTGATCTGGGACCTGGCGGGGGCCGTGGGCAACGGGCTGCTGATCGGCGCCTTCGGTGGCCCGATCCTGCGCGCACTGCGCCGCTTTGAGCGCCGCTTCGCCTTCGTCATCCGGCCCGGCCCGACCAGGGAGCCCTCGTGAGCACGAACTCCACACTAGCGCTGCACCCGCTCACCTGGGTCGCCTGGCTTGCCGTAGCCGCAGGCGCGGCATCGCTCACCCGCAACCCGCTCTACCTGCTGCTGCTGCTGCTCGCCCTGGCTCTTGTCGCCGAGGTCGAGCGCCCCAGCGGGCGCGCTCGCCCGCTCGACCCGATCTTCTTCGCGGCGGTCACCGTCGCCCTTGGCGGCCTCTTCAACGCCCTCACCGTCCACTACGGCGATACAATCCTGCTCCGGCTACCCGTCGGCTGGCCCCTGATCGGCGGGCCGATCACGCTCGAGGGCCTAGTCTACGGCATGACCAACGGCCTGGTGCTGGGCGCGCTGGTCGCCGCCTTCGCCGCCTTTGGCGCGGCCCTGCCGGTGGGCGCGCTACTGCGCCTGGTGCCGCGGGCCTTCTACCCACTGGCCGTGGTCGTCGCGGTCGCGGTGACCTACGTGCCGCTCACGATACGTCAGGCGCGCCAGGTGCGCGAGGCCCAGCAGCTACGCGGGCACCAGGTGCGTGGCTGGCGCGACGGCCTGCCGCTGCTACTGCCGCTGCTGATCGGCGGACTCGAGCGGGCGCTCCA
>DAOUBZ010000012.1:0-6580 GCA_034432515.1 Chloroflexaceae bacterium
TTCGCTGCCTCCTGCCTTGACCGCTCGCTCCGTCCTCGCATCCTACCATACGGCGGGACCGCAGTTTACGACCTGGCTGGGACTGCTATAGGCGTCCTTGCCCAAGAAGAACACCCACTGCTTCAGGTTGAGCCAGCTTTGTCTCCGCGCTCTCAAGAGCAAACAACCCATTGATCAACAGCTGGCGCGGGTTAAAGAAGTGGTGCCAGTGGGTCCAGCCGCGAGCGTTGAGCGGGCGGTTGATGTCTTCGCCCGGCTCGACGCGCCACGAGGGGATGAAGCCGCGAGCCTGCCAGTCTGCGAAACGCTCGCGCAGGAGGCTGGCGACCTGCTGCTCGCGCTCGTGATCGGCGGCATCAGGCGCCCGGTAGTGCCGGCGTGCAGATGTCTTGCCGTTGGGCAACTCCACCGTCTCAACCCAGCGAATGCAGTACAGGCGCTCCTGGAACACATCGCCCGGGCGCGGTGCTACATCGTCATTCGTCCAGCGCCGCAGTGCGTCCCGTCCGCGCAACTCATCGATGCTGGTGCGCTGGCGCTTGTCGGGCGGCAGCCAGTGTCCCTCACGGTCAACGGGACAAATGACGCCGTCGTCCCAGGTTCCTTCAAGCTTCGCCTGCTCAAGCTCGGCGTCAGTCACACCCTGGCAGATCTCGATGTCGAAGCGCCGCTCTTCAAGCACCGGCACGAGGCGAGCGATGGTGCGGGAACCCATGCCAATCACCCAGTTTGGCGCCAGGGGCACGCGCCAGCCGGTAGCCGGGTCGATCACCTCGTTGCAGTACAGGTAGGCGTCGGCGACCCAGCCCTGCTCGTTGCGCTCGATGCCCCATGCCTCCACCTGGCGGCGCGCGGCGTCGAACACCCGCTGCTGGGCCGCGCGTACCTGCTTCACCGCCTGCTCACCGCCGCCGACAATGTTGAGGGCTCCCCAAGTCAGCAGGGCGGCGGCCGGGTTGAGGTCGGAGCCGTAGGCGTCGCAGCCGATGCGGGCCGCCTCGAACGGGATGCTGCCGCCGCCGCAGCAGGCATCGCCGACGACGGGGGTGTGGCCAAAGCGCTCGCCCCCCAACTGCCGGATCAGCTCGGGCAGACTTCTGGCAGATGTGCCAAGATGCGCGTTGACCCGCGCCCAGGCCTCGGGGCTGGGGCCGTCGAGCTCCTCGGGGCGCTTGCAGAACTCGAGGCGCCGGTCGTAGCCCATGCGAAGGAAGGCGCGCCGCTGCATCTGCTGCTTCTCGGCGGCACTGAGCCCCCGGCGCCAGCGGATCTTGTCGCCTTCGACCTCGAAGAACTGGGTGCGCTCGTGGGACAGGGCCTCCTGGTAGGCCGCGCGCACCGGGAGCGTCTCGCCGGCCCGCCGCCACATACCATCGTCGTCCATCGTCATCAGGGCGAGGAAGGTGTCGCGATCCGCCTTCGCGTTATCGGTCGCGGGCAGCAACAGGCCGAGGATGATCGCCCGTACCAGCACAAGGGGCTTCCGTCCCCACCACTTGCCGAGGCCGGTCAAGGTCTGCCCGTTGTTCGCCTTGCGCTCTTTGTAGCTCTCCTTCGAGAGCCTGGAAACGGGGAGTTGCACCTCAAGAAAGACCCGGCCCGCCGGGTCGCGGCGGGCGGGCGGCGAGGGCGGGGTATCGGGGTTCGTCATATCAAGCGGGAGCTGAGAGCGCATAGGTCACCTGGAGCAAGGCACGAGCTATCATCTGGATGGTCGAGCAGGCGCCCGCCATCATACCACCTCGTCGAATAGGTTGTGCTGCTCGGGCGGCTGGTCGGCGCGGCGCTCGTTGGCCTTTTTCAGTAGAGCGGCCCGTTCACTGACCCCTTCGCCCAACGAACCGTTCAGCAGTGAAGCGGGCGGGACATCGCCGGTGGCGTTCTCAGCAAAGGCAATCTTGATCGCCTTGCGCCAGCCGCGGTCCTTGCCGGTGTCGGCGTCTTGAAAGGTAGCGTTGATCGTCGTGTAGAGCCACCAGCGCTCCTCGGGAGCGAGGCCGGCCCAGTTGAGATAGATATTTGGGAACAGGCTTGGGTCTTGATCCTCAATCGCCCAGGCGAGCAGGGTCAGTTCCTTTCCCAGGGGCGGGGAAAGGAGCGTCTCGCCGCGCTTGCGAAAGGCAGCACCCTTCTGACCAACGCGGCTCAGCTGCCGGTTGAACACCTCGGCGACTCGCTCCGCGATGTACGACCAGCGGTAGTCATCGAGGGTGGCCTTATGCCTCACGTCGCGCCCCTTGGGGGCGGAAAGCTCATCGCCCCAGACGTAGCGCTCGACAATGAGCACCCGGTTGTCGAGCCGTGTGTCGACAACAAAGTGATAGGGCGACTGTTCGGGCACAAACCCGAAGTCGTGGGTCTTCGTCCGCTGGCGCTGCGTCATTGCTCGACCTCTCCTGGCTTGAGTGCCGTCCGGAGCTCGGCAACCAGATCCAACATCTCCTGACCCCGTGCGAAGTGGAGCCGCTCGGCCTCCAGGGTTAGGTTCCCGCCCTCGACTACCTCCATCAAGCGCCTGGCAAGCTCGCGGACGCTGCCGGCCTCCTGGTAGGTACGGTCGTCGGTCGCCAGTGAGACGAAGTGACCGTCGCGGGCGACGTCCAGGCGGACGCCGCCGAGGCGGGCCTTGTGGCGGGCGGCCAGTTCGAGAAACTGGTAGGTCTCGCCGGTGGAGTCGCGGGTGAGGCGGCGCTTGAAGGTGGCCGCCTTCTGAGGATCGACAACGGGCCGATTATCCTCGGGGGAGGCCGGCACGTCGATGCGCAGCTGGTTCGAGGTTACGCCATCGGCGGCCGCGCGGGCCAGGATGACTCGTGCCCCGGAGGGGATAGGGAATGGCTGATCGTAGTTGCGACCGGCCGTATCGGGGCTCGAGCCGTCGACGCTGTAGCGAATCTCGCCGGCAGGTGTCGCCTTGAGCTCACAGACCATCCGGCTGCCCTGCTGAAAGAACTGGTAGCGCAGCTCGATCACGTTCTCCCAGGTGACCGGGTCGCCCGTCTCGTGCTCGCCGCGCGAGTCCACAGCGAGGAACGAGAGCCGCAGCGCGTGGGTCTTGAAGTCGAACTCAGTCAGGGGTCGCGACGAGGTGGTGGCGGGGCCGGTCTCACTGCAATACACCGTATCGCCGTGGAGCGGGCGCACGCGCAGCGTGACCTCGCCAGTTGCGGGGTCGCGGGCAAGGGTCTGGAAGGTCACCGACGTCTGGGGCTTGGGGAAGGGGCCGCGCTGGAGGAAGCCATCGCCGAGATCGCGCCAGATGCCGCGCCGCACCAGTTCGTCGCGCAGGTCGTCCAGAGCGCGGGGGTGATGCCACAGCCAGGAGGGGTCGGTGGCAGCACGACGCTTGATATCACTCCAGGCGGCCTCCTTCTTGTCGGGCCAGAGCTTATTCTCGAGGGTCGTGCGGAAGTTTGGCGAGTCGGCGTTGGCATCGTGGCGATACTTGTGCACCTCGGCCAACGCACGGACGATCTGCTCCTCGCCATCGAACTTGTTGGCGTTGTAGCGGAGGTCAAGGTCAAGGGGAGTGAGCCCGTTTTTCGTCGGGAAGCGCAGAAGCTGGAAGGCCTCACGGCAGGCGAGGTAGAACTGGGCCTCCTCGCGGGTGACGAACTGCTGGGCCTCGATCAGCTGCGGGTCGCTATCGCGCATGCCCTGCTGGCGTAGTTCGGCGAGGATGAGGCGAATGGCACGCAGATAAGCCGAGCGTTCGAGCACACGGCGGTAACTGGCGGGGTTCCCGGTCAGGAAGAGCGCGCGGTTCCTGAACTGCTGGTGCGCGAAAAACTCGTCAATCTCCCGATCGGTGACATCGGAGGGACGAAAGACGATCAGGGTGATGCGATCCTGGAGCAGCGTGACCTAGTCGAGCGCGGGCAGGGCTTGAATGTCGGTGTAACACAGCCCGGCCCGGGGCGCAAAAATCTCGCGCAGGCGCTCGCGCAGCTCGCTCTCCCGCTGCTCGTTGAGCATGCCCTGGGCATAGCTCTCCAGCTTGGCGTTTAGGTTCTCAACGTTGCGGAATAGCAGGGCGCCGCTACTTGTGCTCAGCGCCACCGCTCTGCCACAGCTCAGCGACAATCGTGCGCATGATGCGGATCAGCGCCCTGGTTTGCTGAAAGCCGCCATTCTCGCGGAAGCGCGCATAGAGGTCGCGGATGCCGGGATGAAACGGGTAGGACTGCCTGATATCGGTGCGTAGCTGCTGGGACGTGGCGGTCGTCAGGTCCATGCGGCGCGCTTCGTCGACGGCCTGGGCGTAAGCCACTGCACGACGCACACATTCGGCAGCTTGCCGCTGGAAACGGCAACCAGAAGATTGGCCAGGGCTGTGGTCGTGATTCGATCCAGGGTGGTGGCGCCGACGGAGACGGCCTGGGCAGCCTCGAAGTACGGGGGGAGCTCATCAAGAAGGATAAGCGCCGGCCCACCCTGAAGGAGCGTGATCCATTCCTGGTCACCTGGCGGCTTCAGGGGGCTGTAGAACGCGTTGAAGACCACCTCGCGACCGAGTTGCTGGGCAATCTCGCCCCAGATGCCGAAGGGCGTATGGGTCTTCCTGCCGCTAAAGGTCACCACGGGGACAGCGCCAAGGACGCCGGGCGTATAAAAGTCCCGCATTACGTGGTCGCGTAGTTCAGGGTAGCGAGCGAGGAGGCCCAGAGCGAGCAGGTTGTGGGTCGTGCCGCCGCCCATGCTCTGGCTGAGCAGGAAGGCGCCGGAGGTATGTTGTGACTTCCCCTCAAGGCGCTTGAACGCCTCGGCGAGCAACTGGCGCATCCCTGCCGTCACATAGTTCTCGGCGAAAAAGCGCTGCGGGTCGATCTGGGGCAGATCGTCGATGTTGTAGACGGTATCGCGCACAGACGGATCAAAAACCGACTGGCGCGGGGTGCAGAGCTGGGCAAGAGATCTGGCCATACCGACTCCGTTGTCCTCTGGTACGTCGTCGCAAAACGAGTTACTCGTCCCGAGCGAGAAGGTCGCGCGGGTCTACCTCAAGCACACGGGCAATGCGGTCAAGGGCTTCAAGGCTGACATACTGCAAGGGCGGGCCTTGCTCGCGCCCGTCACCAGTTCCGAACCACATCCGGCGTGCCGTGCTCATGCCCAGATCGGCGCGTCGCTGAAGCTGGGAGAGGTTCTAGCCTCTGGTACGAGCGACATCACGCACACGCAACTTGATGGCCATAGGCGTGCTCGTTCGAGCGCTGGTGCGACGAGTCTGTGGGCAGCGTCAGGCCTGGGAGGGCCCGGGAGCAACGCGGGTAGTGTACCACAAGAACGCGCACTATACGCTTTCTGGTATACCGTTAAAGGTATATGAGAGAAAGAGTGTCTGCGGCTGGCAGCGCGGCCTTGGGTGAGGCTGAAACGTATCCCCGGGCCATCCACAAGCTGTCAACAAATGTGTAAACAGTATCGTTACGTTCTTCTCATAGACGCCCTAGGTATAGGACATTGCAATACAATATGTACTACATTTAGTGTCCAACGCCGAGCCTGAGCAGAAACAGGCGTCGAGTGTTCCGTCTTGAACCTTGACAACTTTAGGGCGGCGTGCTATGGTTCATGCCGCACGTCAGTGCTAGAGAGGAGGTGAGAAGGCTATGGCGAAGAACGGACCGAAAGGTGGCGGCCGGATCGGCGCGGTGACTGGGCGTTCGCAGGTGTATAACCCGCAGACGCAGCAATGGGTTAAGCGCGACACCAGCACTGGCCAGTTCAAGGACGTCAAGCAGGACGGCACGCCCTTTAGGGGCGTCCGGAGAGAACGCAACGAAACCCAGTCGCGCTGAGCTTGCCGGCTCGCGACTGGGTCTCAGTTTGGCCGAATCGGATCGACGCCCCTACTGTACCACAGTGCCAGACTGTGGTACAGAGGGGAACAAGGACCAAGCTCCATGAGCACGACCGCAACCTACGTCGGCAAGACCGGCGACACGGCGCTCTACACCGGGCGCTATCAGTTCGAGCGCTACACTGATGGCACAACCACACCAGCGCCCACGGCAGACGAGCGGGTCATTCCCCTTTCGCGGGGTGAGACCTTCCCGCCTGTAAAATCGAGCAAGAAGGGCGCCTACTGGCGGTACATCGGCGCGTAGCGCTAAGAGCCTATCCGAATAACTGGTAAACTATAGGGTATGAGCACAGAGACAACGACGAAGCGCACACGCGCTCGTACTCCAAACAACAAGACGATGACCGGGTTTCGGATCTCGGACGAGTTGTGGGCCGTGTTGGAGCCATTGCTGCCGGTTCACGTGAATACCCATCGCTTCGGTGGTGGACGCCCGCGGGTAGCGGATCGCCGCTGTGCGGATGCCATCTTCTATGTCCTGCGGACGGGCGGCCAGTGGGCCGCATTGAACGAAACCGAGTTGTGTGCCAAATCCACCGCCCACGATCGGTTTTCGCAATGGGTCGAGGCGGGCGTCTTCCTGAAGCTGTGGCAGGCCGGGCTCGAACGGTTTGATGAACTGCAGGGGATCGATTGGGCCTGGCTGAGCATGGATGGGGCGATGACCAAAGCGCCCCTCGGGGGGGAAAAAGACCGGCCCCAATCCGACCGATC
>DAOUBZ010000013.1:0-19401 GCA_034432515.1 Chloroflexaceae bacterium
GAAGGGGGGCAGGGGGGTGAGGGCAAGCAGCGCATCAGGACGCCATCCGCCAAAAACCCTACCCCTGAGAGGGGCAAGCCTCGGCCCCCAGGTGGTGGTCGGCGAAGCCACCAGAACCAGCGAACAACCAACTCCTGATGTGGTACAATGCGCCGCATTCCGTTTGCAGTCAGGAGCCGCTCGTGCTGATCGGCCTCTCCGCGCTCAGCTTCAGCTACCGCTGCGGACTGATCGGGCGCGATACGTCCCGCCTCGTGCGCCAGCCCTTCGTGGTTGAAGATATCGTCGCGCTGGCTGCCCGCGCCGGGCTGCAAAGCATTGCCTTCCCGCTGAGCCTGCTCCCCGACTGCGACCCGGCCCGGCTCGCCCAGCTCCGTGACCTGTTCGCCGAGAGCGGGCTCACCCCGGTGGTCGATACGGATGTCGTCGATGCCGCCAGGCTCGAGCAGGCCATCCCTGTCGCTGCCGCCCTCGGCGCCAGCATCGTGCGCGCCCTGGTCAGCCCGGTGCTGGAGGGCGCCCGTGGCGCGTTTGCCTACGACTGGCATGCCTACCTCGATACGGTGATCGCGCGCCTCCGCGCCGTGCTGCCGGTTGCCGAGCGCCACGCGGTGACGATCGCCATCGAAAACCACCAGGACGCCACCGCCGACGACTTGCTCCGCATCCTTACCGCGGTGGGCAGCGATTACCTCGGCGTTACCTTTGACCCCACCAACGCCCTGATCGTCGCCGACGACCCCTTCGCCGCCCTCGCGCGCCTCGGTCCTTTCATTCGCAACATCCATCTCTCCGACTTCATCGCCTACCCCAGCCGCGAGGGCTGGCGCCTCGTGCGCTGCGCCCTCGGTGAAGGTGATCTGAACATCCGCCGGGTGCTCGACCTGGTCCGTACCCACGCCCCCCATACCCCGATCCAGATCGAACTGGTCAGCCACAGCGCCCGCCACGTGCGGCTCTTCACCGATGCCTGGTGGACGGGCTACCCGCCCCGCGACATCCGCGATGTGCTGCCCGTGCTGCGCGAACTCGCCGCCCCCACCCGCTCCTACGATGACGACTGGCGCACCCCCTGGGAACGTGGCGCCAGCGAAGCCCAGATCAGCCTCTACGAGGACCAGCAGTTTGCCGCCAGCGTTGCCTATCTGCGCAGGCTCGGCGTGCTGCCCCGCCGTTGACCCCGCGTTCAGGACCCAATTCCTACCGCTACCCCCTTACATCTCTTTACAGATCGTGCTAGAATAGGCCCGCGTAGTATCGATCTGTGCTTTCACACCTCCCTGGTCATCCGCCCGATACCATAGCCGCCGCACTGGCCGCGGCGTAAGGAGTTCGCGATGTCTCCGCGCAGGCTGTGGCCCCTCCTGCTGTCGGCCCTCGCTCTCGTCGCTGTGCCCTTTGCCTTCAGCCCTCGCGCAGAGGCTCAGACGGAACCGCGCACCTATTTCGTCACGACCACCGCCGATGATCGCGCCGGCGATTGCCGCGAAACGCCGACGAACTGTACGCTGCGCCAGGCGATTCTCGCCGCGAACCGCGACGGCGTGGCGAGCCTGATTCGCTTCGAGCTCGGCTTTCCCGAGGACGGTCTGCAGACGATCACGCCGGTTGATACCGATCTGCCGCCGCTCGAGGCCAATGGCGATCAGATCGAGGGCGCGGTGGACAACTTCGGTCGCCCGCGGGTGGTCATCGATGGCGGCGGTGTGCGACGCTACGGTATCCAGATCACCGGCAGGAACAATACGGTCGCGCGTCTGATCTTCGTCAACTTCCGCAGCAATCTCGCCCCCAATGGGGTCGGGGTCTGGATCACGACCGCCAACGCGACCGGCAACCGGGTCTATGGCAACTACTTCGGTGTGCTCCCTGGCGACCCGACTGCTCGCCCGAACCGTCGTGGCGTGCAGATCGACAATGGCGCCAGTGGTAACCTCGTTGGCGAGCGGGTCGATCAGCCCACCGAGCGCAACATTATTGCCGGCAATGAATTCAGCGGGCTCTATATTGAAGGGGCCACTACCAACTACATCTACGGAAACTACATCGGTCTGGCCCTCAATGCAGCCGGTGCAGCTGTGCCGCTCGGCAACAGTGGCCCCGGGATCGAGATCTCCAACAGCTCCGGCATTGAGGTCGGGGGCACCGACGTGCCGCTCCGGCGCAACGTTGTGTCCGCCAACAGCGGCGCCGGCATTCGCCTCAGCGGTGGCGTCGGCGGCGGCAACGTGATTCGCAGCAACTACATCGGCACCAACGATATTGGCACGGCCGCGCTTGCTACCCAGGAGGTGGGCGTGCTGATCGAGGGCGGTGCGCGCAACAACCAGTTGATCGGTATCAATACCGCGCCCCTGGTGATCAGTGGCCATACCGGCTATGGCCTGCGCATCCGCGGCCTCAATACGGGCGGCAATGTGATCGCGGGCGCGTACATCGGCACCAACTACCTGGGCGCCACCGCGATCGCCAATGGCGCTGGTGGGGTGCGCATCGAGGATGGTGCGTCAAACAATCTTATCGGCCCGAATACGGTTGTCTCGGGCAATACTGGCGATGGCATTTCGCTGACCCGTACCACGTCCAACGCGTCGCCAGTTGTCGGCAATGAGATTCGCCGCTCGGTGATCGGGCTGAATGCCACCGGGACCTTGCTCCTGCCCAATAGCGGGCGCGGTGTGGCCGTGCTCGATGGCGCCCAGGGCACGATTGTCGGTGGTGTCACCACGACGACGAGCTTCGAGGGCAATATCATCGCTGCCAATGGCCAGGAGGGCGTGCTGGTCGAGGGCCAGGCCAACCGACGCACGCTGGTGCGCAACAACTTCGTTGGCCTGCGCCGTGTTGCCCCTGATGGGCTGATTACCGTCGCTACGCCGAATGGCGGTACGGCCGGCATCCTGGTGACCAATGGCGCCCGGGAGGTGACGATCAGTACCAATACCGTCGGCGGTACGGCCACGGCAAGCACTGGCTTCCCCGCCATCCTCGTGCAGGGCGATGGCACTGGCTCGGTGAGTCAACCGAGCACCACCAATGTTGCCGACGTCACTCTGGATGCGAACCGCATTGGCTGCCTCCCCAATACGATGACGATGTCGCCCTGCGGCAGCGATCCGATCGCCCGCCCCAACCGCGAGGGGATCGTGGTCACTGGCGGTGTGCGCAACGTTTCCATGCTCAACAATACCGTGCAGCTCAACATCGGCGCCGGTATCCGGCTGAGCGATGTCTACAGCGTGACGCTGCGCTCCAATGCCAATGCGCCGATCGCCGCCAACAGCGGCGACGGCATCCTCATCGGCGGCAATAGCTTCGATGTGCGCGTGCTGAGCAATACGCTGCGCTCCAACGCCGGGCAGGCGATCCGCCTCACCGACAGTGTGCAGCGGGTGAGCCTGCGCTACAACCGTCTGACCCGCAACGGCGGCCCGATCGAACTGGTCGGGACCACGATCAATTTCCCCCCCGGCAGTAATCCCGGCAACCTCAACCTGCCTAACCGCGATATCGATCCGCCGATCGTCGATCCCGCCTTCGCTAGCCCCGCCCGTCTGCGCGTCTTCCAGTCCGGGCGGATCGAGGGCTATGTGCTTACCTCCACGGTGGCCCTCGACCAGCCACCTAACCCGCCCTCGGCCTGTGTGAACTGCAGCATCCAGCTCTTCGAGCCCGATCCGACGCTGACGACCCCCGATGCGCAGGGCTTCAATTTGCTCCGCGCCGCGGCTGACATTGGCGTCTCTGGGCAGGACTCGCTCCCCGCTGCCGCCAATGGCTTCTTCTCCGGCTTTCTCCAGCTCAGTGGCGGCCGGCTCCCGCGCCAGTTGCTGCTGATCGCTACCGATGGCACCGGCAATAGCTCGCAGTACGCCCGCTTCGATATCTCCACCGGCCTGGCCCTCGAGGCCACCTCGCCGCTAACCGCCAGCCGCGGCCCCGGTGAGACGGTGACCTACACCCTGCGCCTGCGCAATACCGGCAGCGTTGACTTCGATAATCTGATCCTCACTACCAGCGGCACCCTCTCCGGCTGGCAACTTACCACCGACCCGGTCGCCAATAGCATCATCATTCCTTCACTGCCGGCCCAGCGAACCCGCGATGTCACCGTTACCCTCACCCTGCCCCTGGGTGACCACCCTAACGTGCGTGTTCCTCGAACGGACCGTACCACGCTGACCATCAGATCAGCCGGGGTGGCTACCGCCACCGCGACGCTCGAAACCACGGTGCTTGGCCGCCCGATCATCACCGTCACCCCACCCAGCAGCCAGGGCGCCGGCCGGCCCACCGAGCGGGTACCCTACAGTTACGTCTTACGTAACAACGGCAACGTCACCGTCACCCTCGGCCTGAGCTACTTCACGCGCGACCCGGCGATCAGCCCCGGCATCTGGGCGACCACCATCAGCACCAACTCGGTCACACTGCGCCCCGGGAGCGAGGCGCGGATGCTGGCTGAGGTCACGGTGCCCCCGGGCGCCCAGCAGAGCGTCGGTGGCCAGTTGGTCGAGGCGACGACCTTCTTTACCGCTACCATTCCGGCTAGCACGCAGTTCGGCTTCCCCCAGCAGACGGTGCCCTTCAGCGCCACTACGCGGGTGAACGTGAGCCCCAGCGCGATCATCTATCCGGATCTGGAGCAGAGCGCCTTTGCCAATAGCGAGGTGCGCTTCTTCCACACCGTCGAGAACAAGAGCAACGGCCCTGCCCGCTTCTGCTTCGACTACGTGGCCAACAAGCAGAGCAGCGTGCGCTTCGAGTCGGGCACGGCTGGTTTCGTGATTGATAACCAGGGCTGCTTCGACATGTACACCGAGACGAACTTCCAGGCCGGCAGATTCCAGACTGCCCAGTTCGTCGTGGTGGTGCGCACGGAGCGCCGGCTGCTGCCCGGCGAGATCGAGACGATCAATGTCTTCCTGCGGCGCGATACACCCACCGGTCCGTCCCTGGCCGAAGCCCGGCTGGTGGACCGGGTGATCATCACCAGTGGCGAGAAGCTGCCCCGGCTCTGGCTGCCGCTGATCCGTAAATGAGACGAAATTCTCGCCTTGGGGAGGGAGGAGCACTTCCGTGCCATCATTTCAGCGCCGTTTTCGCTTCGTTCTGCTCCTGGCTCTGCTCCTGGCAGCACTGCCCACGTTGCGGCCCGCCTTCGCGCAGAGCCTGGTCGTCAACTCGGCGGCCGATACCGACGACGGCGCGGGCTGCGGCCCCGGGAACTGCACCCTCCGCAAGGCCATCCGGATCGCCAATAGTAACGGCATCCCCGACACCATCACCTTCGCGTCTGGCATCACGACGATCCAGCCGGCGAATGATCCGCTCCCCGCGCTCACTGAGAATGGTACAACCATCGACGGTGGCAGCAGCCGTGTCGTGCTCAGCGGCGTCGAGTTGGCGGCAAACAATCGGGTGGGCCACGGGCTGACCATCCGCTCGAACAACAATACCATCCGCAGTCTGGTGATCGTCGGTTTTCCGCTTGGCGGCGTCGCCGCGGCCAGCGGGGCTGGCATCTACATCGATGGCAGTGTCGGCGGCGGCGACAACAATCGGGTCTTCAACTGCTTGATCGGTGTCGAGGCCGATGGGGTTACCGCGCGGGGCAACGGGCGCTATGGCGTCTTGCTGGCCAACGGCGCGGCCAACAACAGCATTGGCGGCACCGGCGCCAATGAGCGCAATGTCATTGCCGGCAATGGGGTGGCGAATGTGGCGATCGCCAACGCTGGCGAGGTGGCGCTCAACGAGAACAACCGCATCGTCGGCAACTACGTCGGCACGAACGCCACCGGCACCGCCCCTCCCACGAACGTGAATACCAACCAGACCGAGGCCGGCATCAGTGTCGCCACTGGCGCCCGCGGCACGCTGATCAGTGATAACCTGGTCGGCGGCCATACCTCTTCGGTGGTGAGCAACCCCATCATCGCGGGCATTACCGTTTCGAGCTTTGAAACGACCTTCAACAATGCGCTTGCTCCCCGCGATACGACCATCGTCCGCAATCTGATCGGCGTCAACAGCGCCGGGACGGCCATCCCCAACCGGGTTGGCATTCTGCTCGGCGCCATCCCGAACCCCAACTACGGCCCCTACGATACGCAGATCGGCGACCCGCGCGATCCCGCCGGCGGGCGCAATGTGATTGCCGGCAATACGAGCCGCGGGATCGAGATTACCGAGAGTACCCAGAAGTTCGGCAACGTGACCATCGCCGGCAACTACATCGGCCTCGATGCCGGTGGCACGCCCCGGCCAAACGGCGCTGAAGGCGTCTACGTGGGGCTCTACAATACCACGGCGCCCGGTGACAACCCGGTCGTGAGCATTGGCCCGGCCAATGTCATCGCAGGCAACGATCTCTTCGGGATCCGTTTCCGCTCCGGCGGCCACCTGGTGCGCGGCAATCTGCTCGGCACCAACCTGGCCGGCTCGGCCTCCCAGCTTTCGGCACCCCGCACGGCCAATGGCGCAGCCAGCATCTGGATCGAGAATGGCAATGCGATCACGATCGGTGGCGCCAGCGCGGCGGAGCGCAATATCATCGCCTGGAGCGGCTCCTCGGCCGGTGGGGTTGGTGCAGGCGTCCTGATCGACCCGGACGCTTCGGGGGCAAGCAATAACTGCGGCGGTCCCTGCGCCACCGGCGGCCATACCGTCGAGAACAACTATCTTGGTGTGAATCGCGCTGGCGACGCGGCACTCAATCCCGGTACCGATCGCATCGGCCGCGAGGGCATCCGTGTGCGCCGCAGCGCCAATAATGTGATCCGGGGCAACCTGATCGCCGGCGGTGGCATCGGGATCAGCCTCGGCGATACCATCGCGGGCCGCGGGGCCAATGATAACCTGCTTATCGCCAATCGCATCGGCACCCGGGCCAGTGGCTCGCTCACCTTCGGCAGCGGGATCGGCAATGCCCGGGATGGCATCTTCCTGATTGCAGGCACTGGCAATACCATCCAGGCCAACCTGATTGCCTTCAATGCCACCGAGAGTGTCGGCGGCGATCCCTACCACGGCATCCGCGTCGGGACCACCGGTACCAGTGCTGCGAACAACCAGATCCTCGGCAACCAGCTCGCCTTCAAC
Organism: Chloroflexaceae bacterium; assembly: GCA_034432515.1. GTDB lineage: Bacteria > Chloroflexota > Chloroflexia > Chloroflexales > Chloroflexaceae > JACAEO01. The sequence continues at coordinate 7,105 of DAOUBZ010000013.1, forward strand.
GGCAATGCCGGCGTCGGCGATGGCGTCAATGTGAATACGGCCACCGCGATCCGGATCTCGCGCACCACCACGACCCAGAGCCGTGGTGACGGCATCGGCCTGCTCAACGGTGGCAACGGCAACCAGACGCCGCCAACCCTCGTCCTGGTCAGTGGCAGCCCGCCGGTGCTCAGCGGTAGCTCCAGCTGCGCCGATTGCACCATCGAGGTCTTCACCTCCGCCACGGCTGAGGACCGCGAGGGGCCGCTCTTCCTGACCAGTGGCACCGTGAGCGGCGGTAGTTTCAGCATCCCCATCGCTGGCTGTTTGCGCTATCTGACCGCCACGGTGATCGCGCCCAATGGCAATACTTCGCCCTTCACCAATGCGTTCGACACCGGTGCGGCCGGCCCCTGTACAACACCGCCGAGCTTTAGCCTGAGCGCGGCCTCGCCCAGCAGCCGCAATGTCAATATCGGTAGTTCCACCACCTTCCTCCACACTCTCACCCACAACGCGCCCGTTGAGCGTACCTATACCATCCAGATCGGCTCGACCCTCGGTTGGGCCAGTGGCCCGACCACGGTGACGGTGCCGGCCGCCCCGGCCGGTGGGACCAGTTCGGTCGAGTTCGGAGTGGTGGTGGGCGTGCCACAGGGCACAACGCCCAATACCACTCATAGCGTGAGCGTGCGGGCCGTCTTTGGCGCAGCTACCTCCAATGAAGTGACCGACACCGTCATCGCCGTGCAGCCCACCCTCACGCCCGCAACCCCGTCCGTCTCCCCGGGCCAGACGTTGCCGCTCTCCGGCACGTCGGTGAGTTTTACCCACACCGTTACCAATATCGGTGATCTGCCGGGTGTGTTTGAGGTGATCGGGCCGAACTTCGTGGGCACGCCTCCCGCCGGCTGGTCGATCGGGTCGGTGAGCCTGAGCCCCACCAGTCTGCCCGGCGGGGGCACGGCCACGCTCACGATCGTGGTCAATACCCCCGGCGCGGCCCCACCCCCTGGCGAGGTGCGCCTGCGCTTCCAGGTCGGCGTTGTTGGCACCGAGCGCCGCAGTGACCCGGTAGAGGACGTGATCAGCATCCCGGCGCTTCGGAGCTTCACGTTCCTGCCCGCCGATGATCCGCTGATCCGCACGGTGCCCGCCGGGGCCGATGCAGTCTTCGAGTACAGCCTGACCAATACCGGTAACGTGCCCGATAGCTTCACGGTGACGCCCACCCTGCCGACTGGATCGCCGCTGCTTGTGCAGGGCGTCAGCGCCACACCAGCCCTGAACAACCTCGCCGCGGGGACAACGTCCACCGTGCGTGTGACCATCCGCGTGCCCTCCGGCACGCTCCAGGGCGCGTATGATCTCACCGTGACCGCCTCCGCCCCCGGTGGAGCAAGCCCGCCGCCGGCGGTGACGCGCAATGCCCGGGTGGTGGTCACTGGTGGTGGGGCCGTGCGGATCGACCCCGGCGTCGGCTCGCCCGACCCGATCGATGTGAGCGCCGCCGCCGGCACGGTCACCTTCGTCAACCAGGTGACCAACACCGGTAACGCCGCCGTGCCGATCAACGTGCCCGCTAGCTTCAGCGCGCCCGCAGGCTGGACGGCTACAACCACGGCCAATACCTGCGACGATACGCCGACCATTGCCCCGACCACGACCTGCTCGTTCACCGTGGTAGTCACCGTGCCGCAGGGCGCCGACGGCGGCGCCTATCCGATCCAGATCTCGGCGACCGCCGACAACAGCACGCAGGATCCACCGGTGAGCAATTTCACTGCCACGGCCACCATCACCCTAAACGTGCTGCGTGTTCGCGGCGTTGTGCTTGAGCCCGACCGCGAAGCCGAGGGCGCGCCGGGGGCACTGCTCAGCTTTACCCATACCTTGACCAATACCGGCAATGCCGCCGATAGCTACGACCTGAGCGCAAGCTCCAGCGCCACGGGCTGGACGGTCATCGTCTCGCCGGTGGAGGTGCTTAATGTGCCCCGTGGCGCCAGCCGGACGATCACCGTCCAGGTCGCCATCCCGAGCGGACTGGGTGCCGGTGCGGCCTCAACGATCACCGTGACCGCGACTGGCCGCGATGGCGGCCCCAGTGCCAGTGCCACCGACCTGGTGCGTGTCGCCAGCATTACCGCTGCCGATCTCTCGCCCGGGCAGCGTGGCAACCTCAATCCGGGCGAGTCGGTGACGTACACCCACACGGTGACGAACACCGGCACCACCACAACCGCCTTTGTTGTCGAGAGCAGCGATAGCGCCACCGGCTGGAGTTCGACGGTGGGCGGGAGCCCCACGCCCACGCTCGCGCCAGGCGCGCGCGCCACCGTGACCGTGCAGGTGACGGCGCCGGCAAGCGCCGCGCCCGGTGATCGCAACACCACCCGGCTGCAGGTGCGCGCCGTGGGCGAAGGAACGCCGGTCCTCGATCAGGAGGAAGACATCACCTCGATCGGCCCGGCGCGGGGTGTGATCATCGAGCCGAACCGGAGCGGTGTTGGCGCGCCGAACAGCACGATCGTCTTCACCCACACCGTGCGCAACATCGGTACCGAGCAGGGCCTCTTCCGGCTCACCGTCGCGGAGGCCAACGGCTGGCCGGCCACCGTCACGCCGGACCTGGTGAACCTCGGCGCCGGGCGCGAGGTGACCGTCACCGTGCGGGTCTTCATCCCCGACGGCACCCGGGCCGGCGACCCCGGCTTCGCGCGGGTGCGCGTTGAGCTCGTGGGCGACCCGGAGATCGCGGACGATGCGGAGGACCAGATCACGGTGCAACGCATCGCCCGTGTGGAACTGGCGGCCTCACAGGTGCGGTCGATCGCTGCCGGGGGCGGGCCGCAGAACCTGAGCGGGCTGGCGGTGTTCAACCGGGGCAGCGCCGCCGACACCTTTGACCTGACGGCGATTGATCTGCCGGCCGGCTGGACGCTGGCTCTCAGCCCGTCCACGGTCACCGTGGATCGCAATGGAACCTTCCGTGTCGCGATGCAGGTGACCGTGCCGGCGAGCGTGGCGCCTGGTTCGGTGACCACCTTCTTCGTGGAGGCGCGATCGCGCTTCGATCCCGCGGTGCGCGACCGGGTACAGGTAACCCTGGTGGTCCCGGGCGTTGCGCCACCGCCAACCCGGCTCTATCTGCCGCTGCTGCGGCGTTCGTAACCCGGCCGAACCCGGAGGAGCTCATGACCCTCGATGAAGCCATCGGCGAGTTGAGCCGGCGCATCAGCGCGGCCTCGCCCAGCGCCGTTGTCCGTGTGACGCGTGTTTCGAGCGAAGAGGCCACCGTGCGCGCCTATGCGCCTGCCGACGACGAGCAGGCGATCAAGGCGGCGACACAGGACTATACCCTGGAGTTGCTCACCAGCGAGGGTCTCGATGTGCAGGTGCTCGTCTACGACATGGCTACCTCGCTGCCACCGGAGGAGTAAGGCCGAAGGATTGGGATTGGCGCAGCCAGTCCCAATCCTTCGACCCTACAGTTGCGCGATCAGCCACTCCAGGGCCAGCAGATAGCCACGCCAGCCGAGGCCGGTGATCTGCCCCGTCGCTACCGGGGCGATGACCGAGGTGTGCCGGAAGGGCTCACGCCGGTAGACGTTTGAGAGATGCACCTCGATGATCGGCGCGCGCAGGGCGGCCAGCGCGTCACGTAGACTCAGCCCGTAGTGGGTCAGTGCCCCCGGGTTGATGATCACCCCCGCCGCGCTCCAGCCCTCGCCCTGCAGAAAGTCCACCAGGACACCTTCGTGATTGGACTGCAGGCTCACCAGGTGCAGGCCGGCAGCCTCGGCGCGGCTGGTCAGGGCGGCGTCGATCGCGGCGAGGGTCGTGTGGCCGTAGATCTCCGGCTCACGCTGGCCGAGCATGTTCAGGTTCGGTCCGTGTAATACGGCGATTGTTGCGGGCATAGAGTCCTCCTTCGTGCGGCATTGGCTTCACGCGAACCGCCAGATGCGTCGAGGCTGTATCTGCGGTACTGACCCTCACTCCCGCCGCTGGCGCGGCTCCCCCCTGCGGCTACGCCCTTCGCTACGCTTTTGTGGTGGACAGAACATCCGAGCTAACGAAGCTTCTACCGCACCGGTGACGCATCTAGCCTGCGTCCCCCCTCAGCGCCGCAGTTGCGGCGGTCCGGCCGCCTGGAGCCGCGCGCAGACCGGATCGGCCCACGCACGGCTGGCGCAGATCTGCTGGTAGGCGCCATTGGCCTGGGTGAGCGTGCTGCGGTCACCAAGGTAGCTGGCGGCCACGGCCAGATTGTAGTGCGCCAGGGCGCGCCGGCTGGAGCCCTCTGGAGCGGCCTGGACGGCCCAGAGGTAGTAGCGCGCGGCTGTCGTCCAGTCGCCGGCATAGCCGGCGCAGTCAGCCTGAACCAGCAGGGTGGTGTAGGCGCCGGCCCCCAGTTCGCGGGCCGTGGCGGCGGCAGCGCAGTGCGCGACGGCGGCGGTGGTGCCATTCTGCACCTGTGCGCGGGCGAGTGCGCCCTCCAGCCAGTAGTAGTGCGCCAGGGCGGGCCTGCCAATCCAGGCCAGGCTGAGCGCCACCACGGCTGCAACGGCTACCAGGCGCAGCATGCGCCGCCCGGGCAGCAGGGTGGCCACCAGCACGTCAGCCAGCACGGCGGCGCCCCACACCACGAGAGTGTAGCGGAGCGCCTCGACGCGGATGAGGCCACCGCCGGCAAGCCCGGCAAGCATCACTGTCCCGGCGCCGAGCACGCCGGTCAGCAGCGGCCAGCGCCAGCCTGGCTGCGTCGCTCCCAGGGTGCCTGGCCTGGCGGCGAGCCAGACGGCGATCGGCGCCAGGATGAGGCTGCCGCTGAGGGCGAGGAACCAGAGCGCTGCGGCGATTGGCGGCGCGAAAGCCGGGCTGAGTTGCAGCCAGCCATTGGTGGTCCATGTAACAAGCAGCAAGAGCGCCACGCCCAGCGCGATCAGTATCCCCACCGGACTGCGCAGCAGGCTAGCGCCGAGCTGGCGGTGCTCCACAGGCGGGCTGCCAGCCAACCCAAGGCGCCGCTCGATGTCCTGCTGGAGCTGGCTGTACCAGCCAGTAAGCCCCTCGATCGCCAGTGCCTGGCCGGGCGCGCCCTCCAGCACTGTGCGCGAGTGGAGGGCCAGCGGCCGCTTCCACAGGCAGCGGTCCAGGCTGAGCCAGCGCCGCACCGTTGCCCAGGGCAGCTCTGTGACGAGCTGGCCGTGCCGGTCGTAGCGGGCGATCGAGCCTGGTCGGGTGATAATTGCATCTGGTTGCTCACGCTCGATACGGCCAATCGGCAGCCAGGCGATGATCGCGGTTGCAATCGCGGCGTAGCCGGCCATAGCGATCGGCACCAGCGTCGCCACAACGCCAGTCGCGCGCCACGGATCGAAGGAGACACCAAAGCTGATCACGCCATTCGGCTGGGGCGTGATCACCGGCACAGGCGCGACCATGGCCATCAGCAGGAGCGCCAGCGGCAGGGCCAGCGCCGTCGCGCCTCGCAGCAGGTCGCGGTAGCTGTGGATGAAGCGCTCGACGTAGCGCTGCTCGGGCTCTGCGGCAAGCAGCGCGTCGATGCGCTGCCGCGTGCCGGCGCTCGTGCCGGGGCGTTGCTGCCAGGCTCGTAACTCGTCGAGGATCTGATCGCGGGCAGTTGTGTCCTGGAGCGCGCGGAACTGCCTCAGTGCGACGCTGAAGTCATCCAGGGCCCGCTCACTATCACCGGCGCGCAACGCCGCGCGGCCACGCAGGGCCAGCACCGTTGCTGCGCGGCGCGTGTCGCCGAGCTCATCGAAGAAGGCCTGGAGCTCGGTGAGTAGCGCCGTGGCCCGGTCATACTGGCCGCCGGCAAGCTCACATTCGGCTAACGAGCACTGCAGCCGGGCCCGCAGATAGGGATCGCGGGCGGCAGGCTGGCGGAGCAGCTCCTCCAGGGTGGCGCGCGCCTCATTGGGGTAGCCATAGTGCAGCACCAGGTCGGCCAGGTGCTGTTCGGCCCGTAGCGCGCCGGTGGCGTCGCCGAGTTGCTGGAAGGCGTCACGGGCCTGCGCAAACCAGCTGCGGGCAGTGTTGGCGAGCCGGATCCGCAGCCAGTTCTGGTAGTGCGCGCAATGTTCAGGCACAGGTAAGAGCTGGTTGCCTGGCCCCAGAACCAGGCTGGCGATCAGGAATGGCAGCGCCAGCAGCCAGCTCCAGAGTGCGACACTGGCGCGGAGCAGCAGAATCTGCGGCACGACCGGGGCATACCACTCGCCAGCACGTGCCGCGAGCTCCTGATAGGCAGTGCCCAGGAGCAGCAGCGTCTCGGCAAGCGCCTGCTGCTCACCTGTGCGCGCGAAGTGGGCAATACTCTGGCGATACAACTCAATAGCCTGGACCCCATGGCCCTGCTCGGCGTAGATCAGGCCCAGGCTCCGGCTCACGTGGCCCGCCAGGTCCGGCTCCAGGTCGCCGTGGGCCTGCAACGCCGTGAGTTGGGCGGCGGCCTCGGCGCGGCACTGCGTGGCATGAAGCAGGCGGGCGCGCAGGTACTGCACCCAGCGCCGCTGCCGCGGCCCCAGCGCAGCCTCAACGACGGCCTCCGCGGCCATTGCAAGCAGGCGCTCGGCCTCGGCGCAGCGCCGGGTCGCTTCGAGATAGGCAAAGCTGGCGCGCAGCTGGTCGAGGCCGAGCTCGGGGTCGAGGTGCAGCAGGTGGTAGATCGCCTCACGCCGCCGCAGGTCGGCGTCACTGTTGGCTGGTACCACGCTCAGCACGGTGCTGTCGGGCAGCAACGGCATTGCTCCACCGGCGGTGCCGGGCGGCGTTGTCTGCTGGCTGAAGTGGTGATAGATCCGCAGTTGGATCGCATGCAGGGCTTCCGGGCGATCGCGGCGCCACGTCGCGAGCAGTGCGGCACGCACCGTATCGACCAGGGCCAGCCGGCCATCGCCGAGCTCGCGCACAAAGCTGTATGCCCGCAGCACGGCGAGCCAATCCTCGCCATACCCCTCCGGCTCCTGGAGCGCCGAAAGCACATCGGCATCGATCCAGCGCGGGATGGCGGCCCGCCGCAACAACTCGGCCCGTGGCTCGCCGGCGGTGGCGAGCAGATGTTCGAGCGCCCAGTTCAGCGCTTCGTCCCCGGGCCCACTCTGGGCGGCAGAAACCAGCGTGATCAGGTAGCTATGCAGATCAGTCGCCATGTGACCAGTCAACACCGGGGCTCAGGGCTTGCGCCAGGCTGTCGCCGATCAGCCCGATCAGCTGCGGATGGCCCTGCGTCGCCTCGTAGAGGGTCTGCACCTCGTGGTCGCTCAGCTGCCTCAGGCCACGCTCGTCCCGCAGATAGTCTGCTACCTCTTGCAGCGCAAACGCTTCGAGCGGCAGTTCGTCCAGCACCGCAGCCCAGTTGGCGTCAAACGGCGGCAACTGGCGACCGGCCAGCACTGCCACCGTGTTGGGCAGTGCCCCGCCACGAATCCGGTTGAGCAGCTCGCCCCTGATCCAGCGCTCGGCCACGCTGGGTACCCAGGAGGTCCGCTCGTGCGAGCACTGTTCGTAGCTGTCGAAGAGCAACAGGAGCGGGCCCTGGGTCGCAAGCCCGGCCAGGCAGACGAAGAAGACGTGGGTCACCCGCGCCTCGATCGCCTGCAGCAGCAGCGGATTATCGGTCTGGACGACAAACAGGTTGTCCTTGACGATCATCGGCGCTGCTGCGCCGTCCGCGCGCGCTACCTGCTGCTGGCGCGTGGCGCTTGTGGCGATCCGGGGCGCGGTCAGGCTATTGATCGTGACAGTAAGCGGAGCAAAGGCCTCGGCGCCGAGCGCGTCGCGCAGCTGGCGGACCAGGGTCAGCACATCATAGGCCTGGCCGGCGCCGAAGTCGATCAGGGCGCTGCGGGCCGCGAGGGCCGCAGCCTGGCGGGCGAACTCGCGCAGCAGCCACGATTTGCCCATCCCTGGTCCAGCAGCGATGCAGATAATCCGCCCGCGGCCCGCTTGCGCAAGGCTGCTGCGGAGGTGCGCCAGCTGGCGCTGGCGGCCCACGAATCGCACCTGTGTCAAGCGAGCTCCCCTGTGCCCCCCAAATGCCACCTGATAGACTTAAACGATGTTTTGCTCAATATGGTGGCGTCCCCCGCGAAAACGGCTGATCCGGAGCTCATCAATATCGATCGTGTGGGCACGGCCATCGAGCACCTCCTCGGCGATCAGCATGCCGGTGGCCGGGGCGTGCATGATCCCGTGCCCGCTGAAACCGCTGGCATCCAGGTAGCCAGCCAGGTCAGGGTGCCACCCGAGGATGGGGTTGTGGTCAGGCGTGATCTCGTAGAGCCCGGCCCAGCACTGCCGCTCGGCCAGGCTGGCCTTTGCGAGAAACGGAAAGCGGTACAGGCCGGCTTCGAGCACATGGTCAAGCCAGGCCCAGTCGACGTTGAGCGTGAAGCCGCTGGGCTCGTCGGGGTTGGACTTGCCCATCAGGATGCTAGCTCCCTCGTGGCGCATGTAGAAGCCGCTGCCAACGTCGATGGTAAGCGGGATCGGGCCGGGGAGCTCCGGGAAGGGTGCGGTCAGATAGACATTGCGCCGGTAGGGCCGAACGGGCACGTCCAGCCCGGCGAGGGCTGCCACCGCACCTGCCCACGGCCCTGCCGCATTGATCACCACATCGCAGGCGATGGGGCCGCCGGTTGTGGTGACACCCGTCACGGCGCCGCCGCTGATCGCGAAGCCAGTCACGGCGGTGGCGCGCAGCAGGCGCGCGCCCATGCGCTGGGCTGCGCGCAGGTAGCCCATGGCGATACCGTAGGGGTCGCAGTAGCCGTCATCGGGGCCGAAGGTGGCGCCGACCAGGTCGTCGGTGCGTGTCCCGGGCACGAAGCGGGCCGCCTCCGCCGGGGTCAGCAGCTCGACGCGCACATCGAGCTCGCGCTGCAGGGCTGCGTTGCGCTGGTACTGCGCCCAGGTGGCTGCGTCGTTGACCAGAAAGAGGTAGCCGACCTGGTGCAGCTCCGCGTGGCCGCCGACCTCCGCGTCGAAGCTGCGGAGTCTCTGAATGCTGTAGCGTGAGAGCAGGATATTGGTGCGACTAGAGAACTGGTGGCGCACCCCCGCCGCCGAGCGGGCAGTACTCCCGCTGACCTCGCTCGCCTCCTTCTCCACAATCAACAGGTCGCGACAGCCGCGGAGCGCGAGGTGATAGGCGATGCTCGCCCCGATCACCCCCGCGCCGACGATCACAACCTGCGCCCGCGTCAGCATCACGAACCTCCGTTATACGCTACGTCCATACCGCATTGAGTCGCCCCACACCCTGTAGGGCCGCAGGGCCCTACTCTTGCGCCGGCGCATCGGGGTCATCGTGTCGCTCCCGCCAGGCCAGGCGCTTGCGTACCTCGTGCTCAAAGCCGTGGTCCGTAGGCTCATAGTAGATGCGGCCCTCAAGGTTTGGCGGCAGGTGAGCCTGGTCACTACGCCCGGCGGGCAGGTCGTGGGCATATTCGTAACCCTTCCCGTAGCCCAGGTTCTTCATCAGGCGGGTCGGGGCGTTGCGCAGGTGCAGCGGCACCGGATCGTTGCGGGTTGCGGCCACGTCCTGCAGAGCGGCGCCGTAGGCGCGATAGACCGCGTTGCTCTTCGGGGCCTGGCAGAGATAGACGACCGCCTGGGCCAGGGCCAGGTCGCCCTCGGGCTGCCCGAGGAAGTGGACCGCCTGCTGCGCCGCGATCGTTTGCGGCAGAGCCGTCGGGTCGGCCAGACCGATGTCCTCGACGGCCATACGCACCACGCGCCGGGCGATGTAGAGCGGATCCTCGCCGCCATCGAGCATACGGCCGAGCCAGTAGAGCGCGCCGTCGGGGTCGCTGTCGCGTACGCTCTTGTGCAGTGCGGAGATCGCGTCGTAGTGGAGCTCACCGTGCTTGTCATAACGGGTGGCGCGGCTCTGCAGCGCGTCACGAATGTCGTCGAGCGTGATCAGGCGCTTGTCGCCCAGGGCAGGCGCCTTGGAGCGCGCAGCAGCCTCCAGCGCGTTCAGGGCGGTCCGGGCATCGCCATTGGCCATGTTCACCAGGTAGCCCTTCGCATCGGCGGCCAGCATCACATTGAGCGCGCCGAGCCCGCGCTCCTGGTCGGCGATCGCCCGGTCGACCAACTGGGCGATGTCATCGTCGCTCAGCGCCTCCAGCGTGAAGACGCGGGCCCGCGAGAGCAGCGCGCTATTGACCTCGAACGAGGGGTTCTCGGTAGTAGCGCCGATCAGGATCACCGTCCCGTCTTCGACGTAGGGCAGCACCGCGTCTTGCTGGGCTTTGTTGAAACGGTGGATCTCGTCGATAAACAGCACCGTGCGCTGTTGAAACATGCCGAGCCGGTCCTGCGCTTCCTGGATGACCCGGCGCAGGTCATTCACTCTGGCGCTGACCGCGCTGAGCGGCTCGAAGTGGGCATTGGTGCTTGCGGCAATGATCCGCGCCAGCGTGGTCTTGCCGCTCCCGGGGGGACCCCAGAGGATGATCGAGAAGAGTTGGTCGCTGGCGATGGCCCGGCGCAGCAGGCGGCCTTCACCGACGATATGCGCCTGGCCGATATACTCGTCCAGGGTGCGCGGGCGCATCCGGGTGGCCAGCGGCGCCTGGCTTTGCAGCAACTGGGCGCGCTGGGTATCGAAGAGGCTTGGACCACGTTTCGGCGGCATGGTGTGCGATGGGTTCCGTACCTATGAAGATCAAGAATCACATCGGGCAGGCCGTGCAGACGGTCTTTGTGCCTGCGAGCCGAGCCCTTCAGGGTGACGGCGAGAACGGATGCCAGATATAAAGCTTAACCTCCAAATGAGGCGACTGGGAACGGTCCAGCGGTCGGGCTGGCTCCGGACCAGGGCCAGTGCTGCTGGCCCTCATTGTAGCACGGGTCTTGCCTGCTCCCAGTACCGTGATAAACCGTATGGCCCACCGGCAGAGGGGAGAAAGGGACTATTGAGGGCCAGAGCTCAATAGGGTATGCTACAAGCAACAGAAGAGCGCGCGGCCCCTGAGGACCACGGTTGGCGAAGCTTTCCTCGGCGTGATTTCCGCAATTTTCCTCAGCTTCCGCCTCCCCCCCATCCTTCCCCGCGCCGCTTGCCGAAAGGCCTGCGGGGCAGCGCACCTTCCGTAATCGCAGCGAGCGTGGCGGCCATCCGGCCGCCGCTTCGTTTTTTCGCGGATAGCCTTTTTGCGCGCGATCGGGTATAATGCAAAAGAAAGCTTTGCAAAAGGTATGCGAATGGTGGAAATGGCGGACGAGCCGTTGATCAGGCTGGCGCAGGTCAGCAAGGCCTTCACTGAAGGTGGCCGCGAACGGCTCGTGTTGCACCAGGTCAACGCCAGTTTTGCGCGTGGCGAAATGGTGGTGCTGCTGGGCAAGAGCGGCAGTGGCAAGAGCACGCTGCTCAATCTGGTCAGCGGGATCGACCTGCCGACCAGCGGCGACGTCTGGGTAGCGGGCCGCCCCTTGACCCGGCTCAGTGAGCGCGAGCGCACCCTGTTCCGCCGGCGCAACGTGGGCTTCGTCTTTCAGTTCTTCAACCTGGTGCCCACGCTCACCGTGCTCGAAAACGTTCTACTGCCCCTGGAGTTGAACGGCTACACGGGCACCCCGGCCCACGAGCGTGCCCAGGCCATGCTCGACGCCGTTGGCCTGGCCGACCGTGGCAGCAGCTATCCCGATCGGCTCAGTGGCGGCGAGCAGCAGCGGGTGGCGATTGCCCGCGCCCTGGTGCACGATCCGGACCTGGTGCTCGCCGATGAGCCCACCGGCAACCTCGATGCCGAGACCGGCCAGCACGTCCTGGCCCTGCTCGACCGCCTGACCCGTCAGGTGGGCAAGACGATGATCATGGTGACCCATAGCCCCGAGGTGGTGGGCGTGGCCGACCGCGTGCTCCGTATGCGCGAGGGTCATCTGATCGAAGACACGCCGCTCGTGGCGAGATGATCCCATTGTCACCGCGGCAACCGGCGATCGATAGCTGATCGTCACCAGGCCGCGATAGATTCGCAGACACCGACCAGTGTACCCACGGCTTCGATGGACGGACGTTGTGCCGTCATGCAATCAGAGGAAAGACACCGCATGAGCACCCTCATCAACGCGAAGATCTACAAGGCGCCGCGCTGGATTACGACCGAGGCTGGCCAGTGGGCCTACGAAGCCGATGGCGAGTGGCGGCGCTACGCCGACCGCGCGTTCAGCGTCGCCGAGCGCCGCCGGCTGCTCGATGAGGCCGAGCGTTTGCACGAGCGCCAGCCAGACAGCGACGCAGCCTCAGTTGACTAAGGCGTCGGGCCGGAGCATGCG
>DAOUBZ010000014.1:0-2870 GCA_034432515.1 Chloroflexaceae bacterium
CGCCCGAGAGCGCCTGGTCCCAGCGCCACAGGTCGTCCACCGTCGAGTAGAGGTCGCCCATGCCGAAGAGCGGCCCCGGGTCGCAGTACGAAGCCCGCACGCTGAGGGTGCTGTAGCCCGCGGCCAGGTCGGGCACGATTTCGCGGCACACCTCGGCGTCGGTGTCCTCCATGCCCAGCGGCGCGAAGATGTTGCGCCGCAGGTAGGCGGCGAAGGCCTGGTCGGGCGGCGCGGTGGGGTCGCTGACCCGGGCGACCACGTAGGCGAGCAGCACGTAGTTGGAGTTGCTGTAGGCGAAAGACTCGCCCGGCGGCGCGCGCAGCGGCGCGTCGGCGAAGAGTGCCACCAGTTCGTTGAGCGCGAGATGCTGCCGTGCCGAGGTCTCCCAGAAGCCGGGCACGGCCACGTAGTCGGGTATGCCCGAGGTGTGCGTGAGCAACTGATGGAGCGTGATCCTGCGCCACTGCTCCGGGCAGTTGCTGAGATACAGGCTGATCGGGTCGGTCAGGCGCAGGCGGCCCGCGTCCTGAAGTTGCAGCACGGCCATGGCGGTGAAGGCCTTGGTGAGCGAGGAGATGCGAAAGCGCGTCTCCGGGGTGTTGGGCGCGCCGTGCTCGATGCTGGCCATGCCGTAGCCCTGGCGGAGGATCGACGCGCCGTCGCGGGCCACCAGCACCGCGCCACTGAACGTCCCGGCGTCGCTGAGTTCCTGGAGGTAGGCGTCGATCTGCGCAGCGAGCGGGTCGGGTTGTGGGGGGGTGGGGACAACACGCAGGCTACACCCGCCCGCGACGTGGAGCGTGGTCACGAGCACGAGACTCAGCAGGATGGCCCAGCGCCGGATCATCGCGCCCTCCCCTGTGAATCTGGCCCTCGTACCAGTGTAGCACGCCATAGCGCCCGGTAGGGGGAACATCCGATCCCTGGGGGAAGCGAAAGGGCAAGCAGAGACGGCCCGGCGCGTCGTCTTTGCACCACCCTCATGGTGCAAACGTCGTTCGGGGCATCCGGGGGCGCCCATCGGTCGCCGGCGGGATCACGTGCGCGATGGTGCGATGCCACATATTGATACCGCTGGCGAATGATCGCGGCGCCCCGCATGCCGGGCGACTCAAGCCGCCGGCTGACATCGGGAAGCCCGCTACGGGTGCTCGCATGGCCTGAGCAAGGAATTCGCCAGCGGTATCCATACTGCGCCACACCCATGCCATAGGATATGATTGACACAGCCAGGTCGCATGTTTATACTTTTGTTGTAACTTGCGGTGCGCCTCACCGCCGTCAGGCTCCGCGTAGCCTCATGCTCGCTACCGGAATCTAACGTTGCCTTGAAGGTAGAACCCTTTCTTCTGGCAGGAGCGCAGGGAAACCCGGTTTCTGCCCCTCCAAAGGACGTAACCATGATCAAAGAGATCACCCTCCGCCCATATGGCGGTTCGCTGGGCACCACCCTGCCCAAGGCGATGACCGACCGGTTCAATCTGTCTGCCGGGGACAAGGTCTTTGCCGTCGAGACGGAGCAAGGCATCCTGCTGACCCCTTACGACCCGGATTTCCTGCGGGTCATGGAGGCAGAAGCGCGCATCAGCAAGCGCTATCAAAACGCTTTGCGTGAACTGGCGCGATGAACGAACCGACCTGGCTGCAGCGCATCTGGGTTGATGCCGTCCACTTTCAACAGATGCAGCGTTTTGGCGGCCGTTACGGCGTGCTGGAGGAAGGCATCATCGAGGCCGCGCTGGCCCGGCCGCGCAACCTGTGGGCCTACAACGACGTAACCGACCTTGCGACCCTGGCGGCTGCCTACGCCTACGGTTTGACGCGCGGGCACGGCTACGTGGATGGCAACAAGCGGGTTGGGTTCGTCGCGATGGCTATCTTTCTGGACCTGAACGGCTGGAGCCTCGAAGCGCCGGAGCCAGAGGTTGTCCATGTGATGCTGGCCGTTGCCAGCGGCGAGTTGAGCGAGGCAGACCTCGCGGTATGGGTGCGCGGGCATATCCAGGCGCCCGGAGAGACGCCTGGATAGCCGGGCAAGGCGGATTACGTTTTGTTCGGATACAGCAGCACCACGAACGCTTCAGCAGACAGGCGCTTAACTGATGATCTTGTCAGGCGGCAGGATCTCCATATGCCTGGCGATGATCGCCATCATTTGCTGGCGCTGTTCGTCCGAGGGCGGGCCAGCCGGCACGGGCGGGTTGCGGGGGTCGTCGAGCGGCATGCCGATCTCACGGAAGAAGTGCTCCATCCCCGCCGGACTCAGAACAGCGATGAACCTTCCCGGTGTGGCCCCGACGTTCTTGTAGGTGTGCCAGACCATCGCCGGAACCGAAAGGGTGTCTCCCGGTCCAATCCTCACCGCGCGCAACCGGTTGCCGGCATCGGCGGTGCTGACCTCAAACTCGCCCTCGAGGACGTAGAACGTCTCCGCGGGTTGGTGGCGGTGGAGCATGGGCGGCCCGCCCCCCGGCGGCACGCGAACCTCGACGACCAGCTGCGCTCCGGATGTCTCCTCGCCTGACGCTTTGATAGTGACCACATCGCTGACCACGAGCAGGTGCTCGCCCTGGCCGGCTGCGGTGCGATGAGCGTTCTCCATATCCTGGTTCTCCTTAAGTTCTTGACGGGGAGGTACGGGGAGGGCTTCGCCCTCCTAGAAACCCTCTTCAACGACCAACTGTGTAAGACATCGTTCACAACCACCGGTGGAGGGGCCAGAGAGGCTTCGCTTCTCTGCATACCTCACCCCCCGCCGGGAAGCCACTGCATAACTCCCGGTAATACCAATTACGATTGAAGATGCCGCATGCTTGTCATTCCGAGCGCAGCGAGGAATCTGAGCGGGTCGCGCAAGACCCCTCGCTCTG
>DAOUBZ010000015.1:0-13949 GCA_034432515.1 Chloroflexaceae bacterium
CTTCGCTTCGCTCAGGGTAAACTCCGCGAAGGGCTCAGCATGACACAAAACGTGCCGGATGCACCACTAATCCCGTGCAATGTCACGGACGACGTCGGTCACCGAGAGCACACCGACCGGCTTTACGCCCTCGCCGGCATCCTCGACCACGACCACGCGATGAATGCGCCGCTCCATCATCAGCTTGCTCGCAGTCTGCATGGTGTCATTCGGGCGCACCGCCACCACATCGGTCACCATAATGTGGCCCGCTGTCAGCCCGCGCCAGTGCTTCCAGTACTGCTCGTAGAGCCGCGCGTTCACCAGGTCCGTGCGCGAGATCAGCCCGATCATGTTGCCATCGTCATTGACCACGACGAGCGCACTGATATCCTGCTCCGACATCTGGCGCGCCACATCCTGGACCGGCGTCTCTCGGCGACACGTCAACACGCCTTGATGCATGACCTCACCCACCAGACGCTCCATACGGGCTATCCTTTCGCGACAATCAACCAGCTTGTGATGTAGAGTACATGCGAGTGTACACGTTCTGACACAGTGCGTCAACTACCAATGCGGGTAGGGGCCAGGGCTGCCCTATGCGGTGGACAGGCCCACAGGCTACCGGCGCTGCCAGCTGGTGATATCCCAGGTGATGGGTGCGGTCGGGTCGGCGCGCACCCCGACGAGCGTCGGGCTAACGAGCGTGACGTCAATGCGCTGGAAGAGGGGCAGGACCGGCAACTCCTGGGTAAAGAGTTGCTGCTGGCGCAGGTAGGCATCCGCCCGTTCGGCGCGGTCCAGCGAGGTAGTTGCGACACGGATGGCGCGGTCGGCCTCGAAGAAACACCAGCCGGGGAAGTTGTTGCCGACCCAGCCGTTGCTCTCGTTGGGCACCCCGGTGCAACTCCAGCGCTCCCAGCCACGCGGATCGGGGCCAGCGATCCAGGCGAAGAGCGCAAGCTGGAAGGTGCGGCGGAAGAGCGGTCCGTCCGGACTGTAGAGGCCAGCGGTCGGCACCTCCTGCAGGGAGAGGCCCAGGCCGACGGCGGCCAGGTCAGCGGCGATCCGCTGCGCGGTGGCGAGGCGCAACGGCGAGCTCTGGGTTGTGACCAGGCTGAGGGTGAGCGGTGCGCCACCGGTCTCGCGCAGCCCATCGCCGTTGGCATCGACGATACCGGCCTCGTCGAGCAGGCGGCGCGCCTCATCAGGATTGTAGGGGTAACGCGTGATCTGGTCCGGTGGCGCCGCGGCCCACTGGCCCGGCACGATCCAGCTATCGAGCACGGCGCCATAGCCACCGAGCAACTCCGCTGCCATGGCCTCGCGGTTGATCGCGTGAGCCACGGCGCGGCGCACCCGCAGATCCTGCAGCACGGGAACATCAAGATTAAACGTGAGATGTTCCCAGATCGGGCTGGAGACGGCGCTGACCTGCAGACTGCCCGCGTCGGCATCGGCACGGATTGCGGCCAGGGCCTCGGGCGGGGGTTGTTCGAGCAGCGCCAGATCAAGGCTGCCGCCCGCCACCGAAGTGCGCAGCAGTTCGAGATTATCGCGGAAGATGAAGCTCACGCTTTCGATCGCCCCTGGCGGGCCGGCGTAGTGCGGATTGCGTGTGAGCCGCAGGCTACCCTGGTCGCGCCGCTCCACCGCATACGGCCCATAGCCCAGCGGGGTGAGCGCGAACTCCCCGCTGCGCAGCTCTGCCGGGTCGCGCGCTGCGAGCAGATGGCGGGGTAGTGGCGTCCAGTACACCGTGGGGTAGGCGGGATCGGTATAATCGGGCTTCAACACCGCCCGGGTGGTATGGGCATCGACCTGTTCATAGCGTTCGAGCAGGGCCAGCTTGCTCGCCGCCTCCTGGCCCAGGTTTGTCCGCCGGGCCAACTCATAGGCGAAGACCGAGTCATCAGCAGTCAGCGGGGTGCCGTCCGCCCAGCGCAACGCCGGGTTCCAGCGAAAGACCACGCTGATCTGCTGCACCTGGGTAATAACCGCCGTCGCCGTGGTCGTGATCAACCCGGCCCCGTCGAGGTAGACATCAACCGTACTGACGGTCACGTCGCCATTCTCAAGGCTGGGCACCCGTTCCAGCACGCCGGTGGTGGTATAGCCATAGCTGAGGGCCAGCAGGGGCGCGGGGAAGAGCAGTTGGGTGATCGGCGCGCTGATCCGCTCATCGGCGGGATCGTCGTGGTAGGGCAGCAAGTCGCCAGGGTCGGCCAGCATGCCAATCCGCACGCTCCCGGCGGTGGGCGGCGCGGCGCTGGCCTCCGCCGTCGCTACAGGAGGGCTGGTCGCCACAGGTGCGCTGGTTGCCATCACGGCTGCGGTGGCGGGCGCGAGGGCAGTGGGTGTCGTACGGGGGACGCCACCCTCGATCTGGCAGGCGGCGAGCACGAGCGCAACGAGCAGTGGCAGCAGAGCAGGTAGACGTTTCATGGCCGGCGCGATTGTACTCGATATGCCGCAGATTGTCGAGAGTTGACCAGATCGGCCACTCTGAGTACACTATAGGAAGCTGGCCATATGTCAAGATCAAGGCCACTATGCTGTTCTTATTGACCGCTGAGAGCCTGCCGGTCGATCAACTGCTGCTCGGGGTACCACAACAGATGGAGCGTGAGGGTCGCGAGCTGTATCGGCGCGGCCAGGCTACCGTCACCAGTACGTCACCCACCGGCGCAAGCATCAGTGTTGACGAAAAAACCGGGCCGCCAGCACTGGTGCGGATCTCGCTCTCGGGCAACTACCTCAACCTCAGCTGTACCTGCACCCGCAGTTTCGGCTGGGGCCAGTGCAAACACAAGGTCGCCGCGCTGCTCGCCCTGCGCGACTACCTGACGGCCAACCCGCCGCGTGTCTGGCAGGCGGTGCTTGATCGTGCGCTACAGGCCCAGCCCCGCCGCAGTCCCACCACCGGTACCGGCGCGATCATCTTCAGCCTGCAGCAGCGTGGCTCGGCCTGGCTGGTGATCCCCTACAGCCTCGCCGGCCGCTACCTGCCTGGCGGGCACAGCGGCGACCCGGAAATGATCGCCTCGACGATCGAGCGCGGCCGGCTCCATAGCCAGCTCAAGGTGCTGCGGAGCCAGCTGAGCCCCGAGAGCTACGCCACCCTCCCGGCTGAAGTCATCGCCGCCGCCAATGTGGCGATTAGCTCCGGGAGCAGTTACGGCTACTGGCACGGCGGCGCCAAGACGCTCGGCATCGTTCTGGCTATGCTCCCCGGCTGCCTGGTCTATCTGGGCGATGACATCAATCCGGTCGGCGGCGGGCGGATCTATGTCAACCCCGAGCCGGCCAACGTCGAGATCGATCTGGCCCGCGATACCAGCGGGCTCAACGCCCGCTTCCGGATCATCGTCGATGGTCGCCAGGTGCAGGTGCGGCCCGGCCACGCGCTCATCCTCACCCGCGAACCTCTCTGGATGCTGGTGGATGACCAGGTGATCCGCCTGGCCGACTCGACCATCAGCCCCGATATCCTCGCCACCTACCCGCAATTGCGCATCCCGGTTGACGATGAGGCCGATTTCGTCGAGCGCTACCTGCTGCCGCTGACCGAGCGACTCCCCGTCCGTGGCGATGCCATCGCCTGGGAAGAGGCCAACGGCCAGCCCCAGCCCCGCGTCTACCTCAGTGAACACGAGGGGGAACTGACCGTCGAGCTGCGCTTCGCCTACGGCGACGACGAAGTGCCCTATGAGAAGAGCCTGCCGCCGAGCAGCGTGCGCCGCCGCCGCGGCTCGACCAGCCTGGTGCGCATCAAGCGCGACCCCGAGGCCGAGCAGGCTGCCTGGCAACAGCTCACCGGCGGCTTTGGCCTCAAACGCGGCCCGACGCCCAATAGCCTGCTGCTGCGCAAGAGCCTCGCCCCGGTCGATTTTCTGCTCCGCGAGGTGCCGCGCCTTGCCAACGCCGGCTTCACCGTCTTTGGCGAAGAGGCCCTGACGGTCGCCCGGATCAACCGCAACCGCCCCACCATCAGCTTCAACGTCAGCTCCGGCATCGACTGGTTCGATGTTGAGGCGGTCGTACAGTTCGGCGACCAGATCCTGCCAATCAAGGATCTGCGCCGCGCCCTCCGTCGCCGCGAACGGTACGTCAAACTTGCCGACGGTTCACTCGGCGCCATCCCCGAGGACTGGATCGCGCGCTACCGCCACCTCTTCGCCTTCGCCGAGGAGCACGAGGGTGGCATGCGGCTCTCCAGCCACCATCTCGCCCTGCTCGACCAGGCGCTCGCCGAGGCCGACGGTGTCGCGACCGACACGGTCTTCATCGAACGCCGCGACCGCCTGCGCGCCTTCGAGCACATCGAGCACCAGCCCCTGCCCCGTGGCTTCGTCGGCGAACTGCGCGACTACCAGAAGGCCGGCTACGACTGGCTGCACTTCCTGCGCCACTACGGCTTCGGCGGCTGCCTCGCCGACGATATGGGCCTGGGCAAAACGATCGTCGCCCTCGCCTTCCTCCAGTCGATCTATGAGCAGGAGCCCCGCCCCGACCCGACCCTGGTGGTGATGCCCCGCTCGCTGCTCTTCAACTGGCAGCGCGAGGCCGAACGCTTCGCCCCCCGGCTGCGCCTCTATGTCCACGCCGACCAGGGGCGGATCAAAGAGGCCGCCGATTTTCATCAGTACGACGTTGTACTCACGACCTACGGCGTCATGCTGCGCGATATCCAGCTGCTGCGCAGCGCCCACTTCCACTGTGTGATCCTCGACGAGTCGCAGGCGATCAAAAACCCCTTCGCCGAGACTTCGCGGGCCGCCCGCATGCTCAAGCCCGAACACCGCTTCACACTCACCGGGACCCCGGTTGAGAACAACGCGCTTGAGCTCTGGTCCCAGTTCGCCTTCCTCAATCCCGGCCTGCTGGGCAACCTCGACTACTTCCGCGAGGAGTTCGCCGGCCCGATCGAACGCAAACAAGACGTTGAGGCCGCCCAGTTCCTGCGCAAGATGGTCTACCCCTTCATTTTGCGCCGCACCAAGGACCAGGTGGCCACCGACCTCCCGCCCCGCACCGAGGAGTTGCTGATCGTCGAGATGGAGCCTGCCCAGCGCAAACTCTACGCCAGGACCCGCGACTACTACCGGGCCATGCTGCTGGGCATGATCGATGAGCAGGGCATTGATGACGCGCGAATGAAGATCCTCGAGGGGTTGTTGCGTCTGCGTCAGATCTGCAATCACCCGCGTCTGTACGACGCCAAGTTTCGCGGCTCCTCAGCCAAGTTCGAACTGCTGCTGGAAACACTGGAGACCCTGCGCGCCGAGGGGCATAAGGCTCTTATTTTCTCCCAGTTCGTACAGATGCTGAGCTTGATCCGTGAGGCGCTGGACGCGCGCAAGATCCCCTATGCCTACCTCGATGGCTCCACGCGCGACCGTGAAGGCCCGGTTCAGCGCTTCCAGAGCGATCCCGACCTGCCATTCTTCCTGATCAGCCTGAAGGCCGGCGGTGTGGGCCTCAACCTCACCGCGGCCGATTATGTCATCCACGTCGATCCGTGGTGGAACCCTGCGGTCGAGATGCAGGCCACCGACCGCACTCACCGGATCGGTCAGACCCGGCCGGTCTTCGTCTACAAGCTGATCACGCAGGGGACGGTCGAGGAGAAGATCCTGGGGCTTCAGGAGCGCAAGCGGGCACTGGTCGAGCAACTTATCTCGACCGAGGGCGGGGTCTTCAAGAACCTCACCCGCGACGACATCGAGGTGCTCTTCACCTGAGGTGGGGACTAACGAAGACGTCTAGCCGCGCGGCGCCAGGTCCTGCGCGGCGGGCAGCCCACCCAGCGCGGTCGCGGTCAGCACGGCCCGCTCAACGGCGTGGGCCAGCACCTCGGCGGCAATGCTGCCGAGCACGACCAGGTGCGGCGCGGGGCGCTGACCGGTGGCCAGGCTAAAGACCGTATCGCCATCGAACGGGGTATGGACGGGGCGGATAGCGCGGGCCAGGCCGTCGTGCGCCATCTGGGCCAGCTTTGTCGCCTCGGCCTTGCTCAGGCGCGCATCGGTGGCAACGACGGCGAGCGTCGTATTGGTGCCCGCGCCGCGCTGCGCCCCAAAGGCTGCCTGTAGCCCCGGATCACGCAACAGCGCCAGCGTATCGGCCAGGCGCCCGTCGGGGCGGCGTGCCCCGGCGATCAGGGTGCCCGGTGCGCGCCACACATCGCCAAAAGCATTGACCACCACCAGCGCGCCTACCACCGTGCCATCAGCAAGCGTCTCGCTCCAGGTGCCAACCCCGGCTTTCATCGCCGCGCCCGGCCCGAGCGCCTTGCCCACCGTCGCGCCGATGCCGGCGCCGACACAGCCCTCAGCGACAGCCGTGCTCGCCGCCGCGCAGGCCGCGTAGCCCATCGCCGGATCGGGGAAACGATCGGGGCTGCCGATCTGCAGATCGAAGATCACCGCCGCAGGCACGATCGGCACCCGGGTGACGCCCACATCGAAGCCAAGCCCCTGCTCGCGCAACCAGTCGACGACCCCGCTGGCCGCGGCCAACCCCATCGCACTGCCGCCACAGAGCGCAATGGCATGGACCTCCTGGACCATATTCTCGGGGGCCAGCAGGTCAGTCTCGCGCGTACCGGGCGCGCCACCGCGCACATCGACGCCGCCCACCGCCCCCATGGGGGTGAGCACCACCGTCACGCCGGTGAGCGCCGTGGTATCAGCGGCGTGGCCCACCAGCACCCCGGCGACATCAGTAATTGCCGGCACCGCCCGCTCCGCTCTGGTTGAGGCGAAGACGCGAAGAGACGAGGATCCTCGCGTCATCACATCCTCGGCGTCATCGCATCATCGCGTCATCGCATCATCGGCACGCTGCAATGCGGGATAGCTGGCAGCCACCACGGTCGGCGCCTGGCGCGCAGCGTGGGCGCCATCGGCGCCACAGTAGGGACAGACGCTCCAGGTCAGATCCACCACCCGCTCACAGCTGCCGCAGCGCCGCCGCAGCGCAGTCTGGCAGTGGGGACAGAGGATAAAATCGGGCTCGACCGGGCGCTGGCACTCGGGGCAAACGTACTTCTCCTCGATGTCGCGCCGCAGATACTCCTGCTCCAACTCGCGCTCATACTTCTCGGCGAGGGTCTGCGGCGGGCGCAGGATCAGGTGCAGCGGCAGCCCCACGAAGGGCAGCAGCAGCACCAGGCTCACCGCCAGCACCTGCACCGAAACGTCATCGCTGCGCCGCCGAATATCGCGGTAGGCCCAGAGCACGGATGCAGCCCACAGCAGCACCAGGTAGGCGCCCACCAGGATACTGAGTACCTGGAGGATGGGGACAAGGTTGGCCAGCAAGTCCTGCAGTGCTTCCATAGGTTCGTCTGCCATCCGTCAGCGGCCCGGCGGGCCGGGGGTACAAGCGCGCGCTCAGCAACTCGCGAGCAACGGCTAGAGTTTGCGTGTCTCCGCCTTCACCACAAACACCGTCGCCCCACCCACCTGAACTTCAAGTGGCGCGGGAGGATAGAACTCGCCGGACTCAGCGATCGGTGGCATTGGCGAGACATAGCGGGTGCGCGTCGAGCAGTGTTCGCGCACCACCTTGATCACCTGGTTCACCTGGGCATCCTCGACACTGAGCATCAGGGTCACATTGCCCTCGCGCAGGAAACCACCCTGGCTACTCAGACGCGTCACGCGGTAGCCCTGTTCCATCAAGGCGTCGACCAGCATTGCCGCATCCTGCGGCTGGACAATAGCCAGCACCAGCTTCATACGGGCGAACCCAACCGCGCAACCGGCGTGACCAGTGGCACGACCTCGCGGTAGATCTGCTCAGCAAGCTCCTCGATCGGCTGCAGGGCCGAGAGCCGGCGCCAGCGTTCCGGTTCGCGCCGGATCAACTCCGCGAAGCCCGCGGCCACTCGCTGATGGTAGGCCAGATCGCGCGCGTCGAGCCGGTTCCACTCGGGATGGGCCGACTGTGCGCCGGGGACCTCGGCCCGTTCCCGTTGGGCGCGCTTGCGCGCGAGGCCGGCCTCGACATCGAGATCGAGATAGAACGTCAGATTGGGCATCAGCCCGCCGGTTGCCACGGCAGTGATGGCATACAACTCGTCGAGATCGCGCCCCAGGCCATAGCCCTGGTAGGCGAAGGTGGAGTCGGCATAGCGGTCGCAGAGCACGATCCCGCCCGTATTCAGGTAGGGGCGGATCAACTCACTGACGAGCTGGGCGCGCGCCGCGGAGAAGAGCAGCGTCTCCGTGGTCGGCGCCATCTCGGTGTGGCGCAGATCAACCAGGATGCGGCGGATCATCTCGCCGATCCGGGTGCCGCCAGGCTCACGTGTGAGAATGACCGGATACCCCTCAGCCTGCAGCCGTTCGTAGAGCAGCCGCGCCTGCGTACTCTTGCCGCTCCCTTCCGGCCCCTCAAACGTTATGAAGACACCCATCACCGTATTTCATAGCTAGCGCGATTCCCGACATATTATACTCGTTTGCGCACAATCTTGCACAGACGCCTAACGAAAGATCTTCACCCGGCGATTGGTATCCTCACCCCGGCTCTCGGAGCGCAAATTGTAGCGATCGGCCATCTGGTGCTGGAGCTTGCGAATATAGCTGCTGCGCGGTGCCAGCTCGACGACATTACGTTCGCCATTCATCAACTGGGTGATGGCCTGCTCCACTTCGAGCATCGCCTCCTCGACCACACTGCTATCATCGGCGCGCCGTGGCGGCGGGAAGCTCTCGTCGTGCTCAATGTCGTGCAGGTTGAAGACGTGGGCCAGCTGGCGCTCCATCTGGGTGATGGTATTGTTGCGCAGCACGTAGACCGGCACGCCCTGCTCCTCGGCCTGGCGCAGCCGCTGCGCGCTCTGGCGGTAGTAGTTCTTGAGCGTCATCACCAGCGTGGCGTCTTTCATATCGCGAACAATGACCGCCGGAACGCGCAACCGCTCGATTGCCGTCTCAAGGCGATTCCGGCTCACCCCAAAAGGGAAGATGCGCTGCATCGGCTGCCCGCTCGCCGCTGCGCCATTCCCACCGCTCGGCACGGGGCGCTCGCGCAGGCGCGGCCCCGAGGTGCCCATCATCTCGCCCACGCCGCCGCGCGGCCCGCCCCGCGCACCAGGGCGGCCAGCATCGCGCCCCGGGCTGCGCCGGCCCAGTGCCGGCACGTCACCCACCTCACGCTGCACTGCCTTGCTATGCACCATACCGTCCGCGTCGCGCCAGCGCTCCTCGGCGGGTGGATCCTCGCCCCGCAGGATGGCGTCGACCGCAGCGGCCACGTCATCGTAGACGGTCACCCGGTCCCAGCTCTGGATCTCCACCAGCACATCAAAGGTGGGGGGTGCCTTGCGCTCAAGCACCGTCTTCTGGGTGCCGCGCCGGCGCGCCTCCTCGTCGCCCAGCGTCACCGCCTGGATGCCGCCGACCAGGTCCGACAGGGTCGGGTTGACCATGAGGTTGTCGAGCGTATTGCCGTGGGCGGTACCGACCAGTTGCACGCCCCGCTCAGCGATGGTGCGGGCGGCCATGGCCTCCAACTCGGTGCCGATCTCATCGATGACGATCACCTCGGGCATGTGGTTCTCCACCGCCTCGATCATCACCGCGTGCTGCTCAGCCGGACGGGGCACCTGCATGCGCCGCGCGCGTCCGATGCCGGGGTGGGGAATATCACCATCGCCCGCGATCTCATTCGAGGTATCGACGATCACCACCCGTTTGCGCAACTCCTCCGCGAGCACACGGGCCGTCTCGCGCAGCAACGTCGTCTTGCCCGTGCCCGGCTTACCGAGGAGCAAGATGCTCTGCCCAGTTTCGACGAGATCGCGGATGATCGTCACCGTCCCAAAGACGGCCCGCCCGACACGGCAGGTGAGCCCGATCACCTGGCCACGGCGATTGCGGATCGCCGAGATCCGGTGCAGCGTGCGTGGGATACCAGCGCGGTTGTCCTCGCCAAACTCACCGATCCGCGCGATCACATAGTCAATATCCTCCTGTGTCACCTCGCGATCGCTGAGGAACCGCTCCCGTCCCAGGTAGCGGGCCTCGGGCAAGCGACCGAGGTCCATAACGATTTCCAGGAGATCCACCGCATCGTGCTCGTCACCGGCGCCCATGATCGCCTCGGTAATATGGGGTGGCAGCGCGGAGAGCAGCAACTGGATTTCGGTGGTAACATCACGCTGGTCTGACATAGGATTGTGGGTCCTCCCTCGGCGTGGAGATGCGGGGTGCGGGCACTCGTGGCTCCAGACCAGGCTCGAGCGCGGGCACGAGCAGCGAACGGCGCACCGGCACGACGGTATGCTTGATCAGCAGAGCCTGGTCGCCGATCGGCTGAAAGCCTAGATCCTGGGCAGGGGCAAGCAACTCCCCCTGATACTCGCGCACCATGAGAAAGATGGGCCGGCTATCGCTGAGCTGCGCCAGCCCGAAGCGCAGAATGTCCACCGCGGCGTCGCGGGCGTCGGGGCGGATCAGCAGGCTGAAGACGTGGCCGGCCGGACCGCTGGCCAGGCGCAGGTAGGCCACCAGGTCATCATCGGGGCCGAGTACCCAGGCCATGCGGCGCGGCGCGACCCAGCCCTGGGTCAGCGGCAGCGACCAGTGGCGGGCGTTGCGCACCTCCGCCTGCTGCACCGGGTGCGGGGTCGTCGCGCCATAGAGCTTATGCACTGCCCAGTGGTCGCGGCGGGACTGCACGCGCATGGGGGCCAGGCTCGTGCCCTGGTCCCAGTCGGGGCCGGAGAGGTGTAGGAGCGTCGTATGGGCGTAGGTCTGAAAGCCCAGCTGGCGGAAGATCTCGCGCAACTCGTTGTGCTGTCCCGGGGCTGCGGCGTAGAGCCGCTGGACATAGTGGTGGCCAGCGTTAAAGACCAGCCGCTCCAGTAGCCGGTACCAGATCTCGTAGTCGCTGGGCAGATAGGGGGCGGGGGCGCCCGCCGAGGCCATGTAGATGATATCCTGCTCGGGGCGGCCACTCCGGCCCTGGGCCTGGATCACGGCCACGCTGCCCCGATCCTGGTACACGACCGTCGACATGTCGCGGCCATTGCCCTGCAGCAGGCAGCGCAACGCAAACCAGACCGGCCTGTGCGCCTGCGCGAGCAGGCCCTCGGTGTAGAGTATCACCTGGTTGCGCGGCTTCCGTCGCAGTGACCAGAGGTCACTCGGCGCGACTGAGCGGATCATACGGTTTGGTGCTCCGGGTTGGACAGCAGCGGCCACGTACCGCAGCACAAGTGCCCGGGCGACAATAGGTGGCGTTTACAACTCCAGAAAGTACCGATGCAGTCGATCGTCGTCGGTCAACTCGGGGTGGAAGGTCGTGGCCAGCAGCCGCCCCTGGCGAGCCGCCACCACTGCCCCGTCCGACAGGCGGGCGAGCACCTCGACCTGGCGTCCGACCGATACAATCTGCGGGGCGCGGATAAACACCCCGGCGAGCGGCTCCGGGCCGAGCACGGGGATGGCAAGGGGCGTCTCGAAGCTCTCGAGCTGGCTGCCATAGGCATTGCGCCGCACGGTGATATCCATCACGCCGATCGTCGGCTGCCCGCCGGCCTTCATATCCAGCACCTCGCGGGCCAGCAGGATGGCCCCCGCACAGGTGCCCCAGATCGCCAGGTCGCGGCCGGCCCGGGCGCGCAGCGGCTCGAGCAGCTGGTAGCGGCCCAGCAGCCGCCCGATCGTCGTGCTCTCGCCGCCCGGGATGATCAGCCGGTCGACGGCAGCCAACTGGTGCGGCAAGCGCACCTCGTGAGGCTCGGCGCCGATGCGCCGCAACACCGCGAGGTGCTCGTGGAAATCGCCCTGCAGGGCGAGCACGCCTACCGACGCCATCCTTACCAGCCTCGTTGCGCCATACGCTGCTCTGCCGGGATCTGGTCGATGGTAAGGCCAACCATCGGCTCACCCAGGCTCTTGCTCACCTCGGCGATGATCGCCGCATCGCGGTAGTGGGTCGTCGCCTCAACGATGGCCCGCGCGCGCTTCAGCGGGTCACCACTCTTGAAGATCCCCGAGCCGACGAATACGCCGTCAACGCCCAGTTGCATCATCAGGGCGGCGTCAGCCGGTGTGGCGATGCCGCCAGCGGCAAAGTTGACCACGGGCAACCGCCCCGCCTCGGCGACCTGGCGCACCAGGTCGTAGGGCGCCTGGATGTTCTTGGCGTAGACAAACAACTCGTCCTCGTCCATGCTCTGCAGGCGGCGCACCTCGCCATACACCGCGCGCGCGTGGCGAACCGCCTCGACCACGTTGCCCGTACCGGCCTCGCCCTTGGTGCGCAGCATCGCCGCACCCTCGGCCACGCGGCGCAGCCCCTCGCCCAGGTTCTTGCAGCCACAGACAAACGGGATCTTGAACTTGTGCTTGTTGATATGGTGCTCCTCGTCGGCGGGGGTGAGCACCTCACTCTCGTCAATATAGTCGATGCCGAGCGCCTCAAGCACCTGGGCCTCGACGAAGTGACCGATCCGCGCCTTGGCCATCACCGGGATGGTCACGGCTTCCTTGATCGCCAGGATCAGCTCCGGATCGCTCATCCGCGCCACACCGCCCTGGGCGCGAATATCGGCGGGAACGCGCTCAAGCGCCATCACCGCCACAGCGCCCGCCTCCTCGGCGATCCGGGCCTGCTCCGGGGTGACGACGTCCATGATCACGCCGCCCTTGAGCATCTGTGCCAGGCCTACCTTGGTCGTCCAGGTAGACTTCTCCATACAAACCTCCGCAGGGGACCGCCGTATACACGCGGCGGAGACACGCGGTCATTGTCTCGCTGTCGTCCAATGACCATACCGCACAACGCGCGCCAGTGCGTGGCACGTACTGCTGCACCTGCACCACTGCCTCGTACCGGTTCGAGCGTTGAAGTGGGCAAGAATAGTACAGCACGTAAAGCATTTTACCATAGCCACCAGGGCGCGGCAATCAGCCGTGGGAAACACGACGCGCCCCCGGCTGGGGGCGCGTCGTGCGGTCTGTCAGGCCACGCTACAGGATGGCGCGGTCGAGCACCATGGCAGCGAAGAGCAGGGCCAGGTAGAGCAGCGAGTACTTGTAGAGCCCCCAGATGCTCGCCTGGTCGCCCTTGCGCCAGGTATCCCAGGCATAGCGCAGGAAGAGCAGCCCGAGGACGATCGCCAGCCCGAGGTAGATCCAGCCCATCGCGCCGATGGCGGTCAGCAGCATTGAGAGCGCCACCAGCAGCACCGAGTAGACCAGGATCTGCCAGCGCGTCTCGGTCTCGCCGGCCACCACCGGGAGCATGGGCACGCCCGCCCGCGCGTAGTCCTTCTGCTTGACCAGGGCCAGCGCCCAGAAGTGCGGCGGCGTCCAGTAGAAGATGATCGCGAAGAGCACCAGGGCGGCCAGGCTCATGTTGCCCGTCACCGCCGTCCAGCCGACCAGGGGCGGGATGGCCCCGGCGCCGCCGCCGACGACGATGTTCTGCCAGGTGGTGCGCTTGAGCCAGCGGGTGTAACCAAACGCATAGTAAACGATGCCCAGCGTCGCGAATGCGGCGGCCATGGGGGTGGTGAAGACGAACAATACCACGACCGCGAGGGCGCTGAGCAGCAGGCCGAAGCGCATGGCGTTGCGCCGTGAGATCCGCCCGCTCGGCACCGGGCGACGGCTGGTGCGCCCCATGTTCACATCGATGTCGCTGTCGAAAGCGCAGTTGATCGCGCCGGCGCCACCGGCCGCCAGGTAGCCGCCCAGCATGGTCCAGAGGACCAGCCAGAGGCTGGGTGCGCCGGCCTCAGTGATGTACATCGCGGCCAGGGTGGTCACCAGCAGCAGCGAGATCACCTTGGGCTTGGTGAGGCTGAGGTAGTCGCTCAGCAGGGAGGGCGGCGCGGGCTCAGCGCGGGCGACGGGCGCAGGCGCGGCGACGGGCACGGGGCGGCGCATCACCAGCACCACCAGGGCCAGGGCAACGCTCCAGACCAGGGCGCCGAGCCCCAC
>DAOUBZ010000016.1:0-3949 GCA_034432515.1 Chloroflexaceae bacterium
GCGGCGCTACTGCCACGGCTGTGGACGGTGCCCGGTGGGCTGGCGCGCCCGCTGCTGCGGGGTGGGCTGGTGCTGCTCGCGGTGGCGACGCTGGCCTACCCGCTGACCGCCACGCCGGCGCGGGCCGCCGACCGCTGGGTAGCCGCCGCGCCACGCACGCTGGACGGGGCCGCGTTTATGGCCTACGTCTCCACGGAGCGCAATGGTCCACCCTTCTCGCTCGACGAGGACGCGGTGGCGATTGACTGGCTGCAGCGGAACATTGTGGGCACGCCGGTGCTGCTCGAGGCCCACCTGCCCTCGTACCAGTGGGCCGGGCGCGTGGCGGCACACACGGGGCTGCCAACCATCCTGGGCTGGGAGTGGCACCAGGTGCAGCAACGGAGCGCCGCGCGCGCCGACGAGGTGATCGCCGCGCGCCAGCAGGCGGTGGCGCGCATCTACAACAGCGGCGACCCGGCGGAGGCGCTGGCCTTGCTCCAGCAGTACGGCGTCGCCTATGTCTACATTGGCGGCGTGGAGCGGGCAACCTACGACCCGGCGGGGCTGGCGAAGTTTGCGGCGCTGGCCGCGACGGGCCAGTTGGAGCAGGTCTTCAGCCAGGGTGAGACGACGATCTACCGGGTGGCCGCTCCGGGCACGCCGCGGATGCTGACCAGTGACCTGGCGATCGTGCCGCCCAGCGCCGAGACGATCCCGCCGCTGATGCTGCGTACCCCGGTGAACGAACTGCCGGCAGTGGACCCCTCCGCCTGGAATGGCCTGGCGCGGGACAACTCGTGGCTCGCCGCGCTGGCCTGGCTGCTCGCGCTCTACGGGCTGGGCCTGCTGGGGCTGCCGCTGGCCAGCACCGTCTTTGGCGGCTGGCGCGACGGCGGCTGGGCCTGGGCGAAGCTGATCGGCCTGCTGCTGCTGGGCTATGCCGTGTGGCTGCCGGCCAGCCTGGGCCTGTGGCGCTACGACCGTTGGGGTCTGCTCGGCGGGCTGGCGCTGGTGGTGCTGCTGAACCTGATCCTGCTCTGGCGGGCCGGGCGGGAGGCTGCGGGCGGTGTGGCGGCGCAGGTGCGCGGTGGGCTCACGCTGCTGGTGCAGGGCTTCCAGGCACGGCGGCGGGTAGTATTCTGGAGCGAGGGGGTGTTCCTGGCAGGCTTTGCGGTGCTGGCGAGCATCCGCGCGCTCAATCCTGACCTGTGGCACCCGGTGTGGGGCGGCGAGAAGCCGATGGAGTTCGGCTTCCTCAACGCCATCCTGCGCAGCCCGGTGATGCCGCCCTACGACCCGTTCTTCAGCGGTGGCTACATCAACTACTACTACTACGGGCTCTTCCTCGTCTCGCTGCCGATCCGTCTGGCGGGGATCAGCGCGGCGATCGGTTTCAACCTGGCCCTGGCGACCCTCTTCGGGCTGACCATGGGGACGGCGTTTGCCCTGGTGACCCAACTGAGCGGGCGGGTGCGCTACGGGCTGCTTGGCGCGGCGCTGGTCGGGGTGGCGGGCAACCTGGCGGGCTTCTTCGCCGTGGGCTGGTCACGCGGCTTTGCGGCGGTGGCCGGGGCCCTGCGCCAGGGCGGGCTGAGCGGCTTCGGCGCGGCCCTGGGCGACTGGTTCGTCGGGCCGAGCCGGGTGATCCCGTACACGATCAACGAGTTCCCCGCCTTTGCCTTCCTCTACGCCGACCTGCACCCGCACATGATCGCGCTGCCGATCACGCTGCTGGTCGCAGCGCTCGGGTACCGGGTGCTCGGCGCCGGTGAGGCCCGCCCCGCCGTGCCGGCGCGGGCTACGGTGCTGCTGCTGGCGCTAACGCTGGGGACGCTGGCGGTGACGAACTCGTGGGACTTTCCGACCTACGGCTTGCTGGCGGGGCTGGCGCTGCTTGGCGCGGCCTGGCGCGCAGGCGGGCCACGAGCACGCGGTGTGCCCTGGATTGCCATGGGGCGGGCGGCACTGACGGCGCTGGTTGTGGCCGTGGGCGGGCTGGTGCTCTTTGCGCCGTTCTTCGACCGCTACTGGGCGCCGGTGGGTGGGCTGGGGCGCGTGCCGCTGGCCGGCGGTACGGCGCTGAGCGACTACCTGGTGATCTACGGGCTCTTCGCGGCCACGCTGCTGCCGGCGCTTACCGGCGCGGTCTGGCGCGTCTACGGGCCGCGCCCGCTGGCCGCGCGGCGCTCGCTTGCCGCCCTGGGGTTGACCAGCGTCCCGCTACGCGGCGCCGACCTGTGGCTCCCCCTGGCTGCGCTGGTCGCCCTGCTGCTGGTGGGCGCCTGGCTGCCTGGCCTCGGACTGCGCCTCGTGCTGGCCGTGCTGTTGCTGCTGGGGGCCACGCTCCTGCTGCGCCGCGCGATCGGCGACCCGGCGTGGTACGGGCTGCTGCTGGCCTGGGTGGCCTGGGCCGTCTCGCTGGGGATCGAGTTGGTCTACATCCGTGACCACCTGGACGGCGGCGACTGGTACCGGATGAATACCGTCTTCAAGTTCGGGCTGCAGGTCTGGGTGCTGCTGGCGGTGGCAGCGGCCGCGAGTCTGCCGCTGCTGCTCAGGGGGGTGCGGCGCAGCGGGGGCGTGGCAGCCGCGACAGCGGCGCTGGCCGGTCTGGGGCTGGTGGCAACCCTGGCTGCCCTCTACCCCCTGGCGGGCGTGCCGAGCCGCCTGGATACGCGCATGCCGGTGGAAACCGGGCCGACCCTCAATGGGCTCGCCTTCCTCGACCAGGCGCGTTTCAGCTACGACTGCCTCGCCTATGGCGGGTGCGAGCCCGGCGTGGCCCAGGTCGAGGTGGACCTCTCGGGTGATGGGCCGGCAATTGCCTGGTTGAACCGTGAACTACACGGGACGCCGATCGTCGTGCAGTCGAACCTGTTCTTCTACCGGGCCTATGGCATCCGGGTGGCCGCCAACACCGGCCTGCCCACGGTGATCAGCGCGCTCCACGTGAACGAGCAGCGCGACCCGGCGGCCGCGGCGCGCCGCGACCGCGAGATCGACGCCTTCTTCCGCAGCAGCGACGTGGAAACGGCGCTGCGCTTCCTGGCCCGCTACCGGGTGGACTACATCTACGTCGGCGGGGTCGAGCGCGCCTTCTACCCCGCAGCCGGCCTGGCCAGGTTCGAGCAGATGCGCGGCACCTACCTGGAGTTGGTGTACGATGCGCAGCAGACGCGGATCTACCGCGTTGTCGGCGTGCCGGCGAGCTATGCCCGGATCGAACCGGCGGAGACTGGCGGGCCAGCCACGCGACCGGTGGGGCCGCTACCGGCGGAGCTTGCGGCCCTGGAGGCGGCCAATGCCGCCGACCCGAGCAACGGGCCGCTGGCCTTTGGGCTGGCCGAGCGCTACCGCGACCTGGGGCGCCTCGATGAGGCGGCGCGCGTGCTGGCGCGGGCTGCGCAGGCCAATCCGAACGACATCGGCGTGATGCACCTCTGGGGCGACATCCTGGCCGAGGCGGGACGCTACGATGAGGCCGAGGCGGCCTACCTGATGGCGGCCCGCGCCGCGCCGAGCGCGGCCAACTGGCACAAGCTCGGTAGCGCACTGCTGAGTTGGGGGCGGCTCGACAAGGCGGAGATCGCGCTGAGCCAGGCGGTGGTCGCCGACCCTGAGGCGCCCGAGCCTTACTTCACCCTCGGGAGGCTGTTTCTCGAGCAGGGCGACCGTGAGCGCGCCCGGGCCGAACTTGAGATCTATCTCGCCCTCGACCCCGATGGGCCGTGGGCCAGCGAGGCGCGGCGGCTCCTGGAGGGGCTGTGAGGGTGAGGGAGTGGCAGGGTGAGGGAGTGGCAGGGTGAGGGGAAGAGAGGGTGACGGTTGTGTTGGCCAATGTCCGGTACGTCGGGGCGCCCCAGCGTGGGCGCCCCACACCGGCGTGGGCGCCGGGAACATCCGTGGATCATGGTTTGTCTTGGGGCGCAGGGGCGCCCCGACGGATGGCGAAATGGTGGTCCATTCA
>DAOUBZ010000017.1:0-5745 GCA_034432515.1 Chloroflexaceae bacterium
AGGGGCGCAGCGTGCTGCGCCCCTACCGGATGCACCACCGGATGCCCGCGGAGTTATGCCTGTGCCACGGGCGTCGGGGGACGGCGCGCGAGCAGGGATGACTATCCGGCTACTACGCGAATGGCTGAGCCACGGCGCAAGCCAAGCTCACGGCCGGCGTCACCGTCGCGCACCGCCACCTCAAGCCAGCCGGCGCTGTTGAGCAGGGCCAGTGGCGCGCCCACTGCCACGTCGGCGAAGGTGCGCCGCAGCGGCCCGAGCTCGCGCCCTGCGACGATCACCCGCAGCACAGCCGGGTCGCCCAGTTCCGCCAGTTCGTCCGCGCCGATGTTGCTTGCACAGTTGCCGAAGTGATCAATTGCGACGATCGCCCCCACCAGGGCGCCGGGCTCACGCTGGACGGCCGGCAAGTGCAGGCGCACCAGGTCGGTGGCTGGTGGCCCTAGGGCGGCAAGCGGCACGCCACAGGCCAGGTGGGCGGCCACCGGGGCGAAGATATCGCGCCCGTGGAAGGTCGGCGCGACCTGGGGCCGCCAGTACCGGGGCTCGGTGAGTTCCACCGCCTGGAAAGCCGCCGCGCGGGTGAGCAGGGGCCAGAAGAGCCCGTTGTCGGGCCCGACGAGATACTGCTGCACCCCGTCCAGGCTGGCCGCGATGGCAAGCCCGCGCCGCCCACTGCCTACACCAGGGTCAACCACCGCGACGTGGACGCTGCCGGAGGGATAGCAGGGCACATAGGTCGGGAGGAGCAGGGCCGCAGCCAGCACGTCCTGGGGTGGCAGGGTGTGGCTAATATCGACCAGCGTGGCCTGGGGGCAGATGCCCAGCGCCACGCCTTTCATCGCGCCTACGTAGGCATCACGCAGGCCAAAATCGGTTAGCAACGTGATGACCATGGGCCAGCTGCGCTCAGTTCGCCGGCGCGGCGCTGGGCTCGTCGGTGCGCGGGCCACCACGCCCGAACCACTGGCGCCACTCGCGGTGCTCCCAGACCACGAGGATCTGGGCCGCATTGAAGATCGAGGAGTAAGTGCCGACAACCAGGCCGATTAGCAGCACAAGCACGAAGTTCTGGATCGTCTCGCCGCCGAAGAGCAGCAGTGCGGTGAGCGTGAAGAAGGTCGTCAACTGGGTATTGATCGAGCGCGGCAGGGTCTGCACGATGCTATGGTTGACGATCCCATCGAAGGTTTCACCGGGATGGCGGTTGATCAGATTCTCGCGGATGCGGTCGAAGACCACGATCGTATCGTGGACGGAGAAACTGAGGATGGTGAGCAGGGCGGTGAGAAAGAGCGCATCAACCTCAAAACGCGGGTTGAAGGTGCTGAGGATGGCTGCGATACCGAGCACCACGAGCACATCGTGGATCATGGCGAGGATGGCGCAGATGCCATAGCGCACGGGGTGGGGCGCCTTGCGGAAGGCCCAGGTGAGATAGAGCAGGATCATCACCGTCGCGGCGGCCACAGCGATAATCGCGCTGCGCGTGCTCTCCTGGCTCACGGTGGGGCCGACGCTCTCGAGGCGCTCGCGGGTCACCGTGCCAAACGCTGCCTGCAGCGCCGTCTCGACGGCCGCCGTCTCCTCGCGGGGCGCCGTCTCGCTGAGCGGGCGCGTGCGCACAATCGCGTCGGCGACCGGGCGCCCGTCGACCTCGACCTGGCTCATGCGCACCTGGGCATTCTCAAAGCCCTGGGCGGCAAAGACGGCCGCCACGGCCTCGTCGCCGACTTCGCCAGGCGCCTTATCGGCGAAGCGCAACTCCCAGAGCGCGCCGCCGCTAAAATCGATGCTGGGGCGCAGACCGATCGCGAAGCGCCCGGTGCTCACCAGCGGATGCAGGAGCAAGAAGTAGAGCCCGGGCAGGATCAGCAGCAGGGAGAAGGCGAACCACCAGTAGCGCCGGGCGACAAGTTTGTCCATAGCTGTGTGTACTCGTAGCAGGATGCACTAGGCCGCTTCCGGCCCGGCCAGCTGCGGCTCACGACGGTCGATCCCGTAGAGCCAGGCACGCTCCTCGCTGAAGAGCGGCGCCGCCAGGCGCAAGAAGGTCCGCGTGACCACCACTGCCGTGAAGAGGCTGATCAGGATGCCGAGGCCCAGGGTCAGGGCGAAGCCCTGGATGATGCTGACGCCAAAGTTGCTGCCGAAGACAAACAGCACCGCACAGGTAATCAGCGTCGAGACGCTCGAGTCGCGGATGGCCGGCCACGACTCCTCGAAGCCAAGTTCGAGGGCGCTACGGATATCGCGGCCACGGCGGTACTCCTCGCGCAGACGGGCAAAGATCAGCACATTGGCATCGACGGCCAGGCCGATCGAGAGGATGAAGCCGGCGATACCGGGCAGGGTGAGCGTGATCGGAATGAAGCGGTAGAGCGCGAAACTGATCAGGGTGTAGATCGCCAGGGCCAGCGTTGCCAGTACGCCGGGCAGGCGGTAGAACAGGATCATAAACAGCGCAACCACCGTCAGGCCAACGATGCCGGCGACAATGCTCGCCTGCACCGATTCCTGGCCGAGGGTCGCGGTGATCGTGCGGGTCGTCTCGATGACCAGCGGGACGGGCAGCGCGCCGTACTTAAGCTGGTTGAGGATCGCATCGCGATCCTCGGCGCTATTGGTCTCGATCACGCCGGAGCCGTCGGTCAGAGCAGCATTGACCTGGGGGCAACTGACGATGGTATTGTCGAGCACGATGCACATCGGCTGGCCGACGTTCGCGGCGGTAAACTGGGCCAGGCGGGTGGCTGAGTCGCCGCGGAAGGTGAAGGAGACGGCGGGCCGGCTGGTGATACCGCCCTGCGAGCTCGTCGGCTGCACGGCGCTGGTATCGAGATCGGCGCCATCGGTGATACTGGTGAAGATCGGGCCGAGGGTGGCCGGGTCGGTGGTCTCGGTGACCGTCGCGCTGGCGCTGAGCTGGGGCGGGTTGGGACTATTGGTGGTGCGCACCACAGTGCCTGGGGCGAGGTACTGACCCTGGGGGTCGATAAACTCAAGGCGACCGGTACCACGCAGGGTATCAACAGCCTGTTCGGGATTATCGACGCCGGGGAGCTCGACGATCAAGCGGTCGTTGCCCGCGAGCTGCACCACGGTCTCACCGACACCGAGAGCATTGACCCGGCGCTCGATCACCCGGCGGGCCGTCTCCATCTCCTCCGGGGTAGTCGCGGGATCGGTTGAGCGCAGCAGCACCTGGATGCCGCCCTGCAGATCGAGCCCGAGCCGGAAGCTGACATCGCGGCCGAGGAACATCTGGCTCGGGGCCAGATTGATCCAGAGGGCGAGGGCGGTGACCACCGCGATGATGATCAGTGAGGTTAGCTCTCTCCTACGCACGAGGATCGCTTGCTCCTATGCTGCTGGTAGCCTGGGACACGGTTGGGCCGGCACGGCAGGGCAGCCGGACCGCCGCAGTGGGCGGGCGCTGGCCCGAGACGCGAAGACGCGGTCGCACCCTCGCACGACACAACGGACTACTGAAAAGCCGTGCTCGCTGCTCCTCGACACACCAGGTGCCGGCCTACTGCCCGGCCGCGCGCAGCGCTGCCTCGATCGCGCCGGGCAGGCCACGCATATCCACCAGCTGGCCATTGACGCTGAAGGTAGGCGTGCCGGTCACCCCGGCGGCAAAGGCTGTCTCAGCAGCAGCAGTGACCGTAGCGGTATGAGTGCCGGCGCTCATACAGGCATCGAAGGCGGCGCGGTCGAGGCCCAGCTGGCCGGCGTAGCCGCTATAGACATTGCGAACCGTATTGAGTGGCGACCACTGCTCCTGATTGAGGAAGAGCATATCGTGCATCTGCCAGAACTGGCCCTGGTCGCCCGCGCAGCGCGCCGCCTCGGCGGCCGCAACCGCGTGCTGGTGGCTATTGAGCGGCACCTCGTGGTACACGAACTGGACCTTGCCCGTATCGATATAGTCGCGGGCGATGATCGGCGCCAGGTTGCGGTCATAGTACGCGCAGGAGGGACACTGGTAGTCGCCATACTCGATCACGGTCACCGGGGCCGCCGGGTTGCCCTTGTACCAGAAGCCCTCGGCCGTCTGGCCCACCGGCGCGTTGGGGGCAGTGACCTGGCGCGCAGCGTTGTTGCGCAGCAGATAGGTGGCCAGAAAGGCGGCGCCAAGCACAACCACGGCGCCAATTGCGATGTAGTAGGGGACGAGCGGGTTGCGCTTGCGAGTCGCAACTTTGCGACCGCGCTGGCTGGGCACACTGCTCATGAAGCATCTTCCTCCGGCTGAACGGGCACGACGCACCCGTCGGTCGTGTAACAGAGGCATTATAGCGAGGCGCGAGTCGGGCGTCAAACACGAACACGGCCAGGTGCGGTATACTACCCCTCCCTCTCCGGAGGACAGCACTCGTCACCAGCATCCACGAGTTGTTCGATGCGTGACCCTAGCCCCAAGCCGAGCTCAGCCGCAGCGCTCTTTAACCTGGCGCTACGGCTAAGCCCGTTGCTCGAGGCTGGCGAGGCGACTCGGGTGACGCTGGAGGCCTGCGCTGGTCTGGCTGGCGCAGACGCAGGCCTGCTGCTGGCCGACGACCTTCCGGCGGCGGCTTATGGTGTGCCGATGCCCAACCCGGCCGTGGTGGCGGCGATCGCGGCCACGCCGGCGGTGCGGGCGGCCAACCAGATGATCGGGGTCGGCGCGCTGCCGCCGGGGGTGGCGCCGCTGCCCGGCCCCACGCTGATCGCGGCCATCCCCGGGTCGCAGGGGCCCCAGGGGCTGCTACTGCTCTCACGGGCCGGTAGCAGGCTCTTCGAGCGCTCAGCACGCAGCGGGCTGACCACGGCCTTGCCCCTGGTCGGCCAGACGCTTGAACGGGCGCGGCGCTTTGCGCGCCTGCAGCGCGCTGACTACCTGCGCGACGGTGTGGTCGCCCGCCTGGCACACGACATCCGCAGCCCGCTGGTCGCCACGCACGCGGCGATCGAGGTGGCACAACGGCTCCTGCGCGATCGCGAGGTGCCGCCCGCGGTGCACGAGGCGCTGCAGGCGGGGCTGCGCAGTGTCCAGACAGCCGTCGAGCTCTGTGATGATATGTTAGAGGTGGCGCGGCTGCAGCAGGGCTTCCGCATCGTCCCGCAGCCGGTCTCGGTAGCTGCGCTGATCAGCGAGATCTGCCAGGTGCTGCAGCCGATCGCGCTGCAGCGGGGGATCGCGCTCAACGACCTGGGGGCGGACCCGGCGCTGCAGGTGGCCGGCGACGAGCGATTGTTGCAGCGGATGCTGACCAACCTGGTGAGCAACGGGCTCCGCTTTGCGCCGACGGGCGGCTTCGTGGCAGTCGAAGGCGTTACAGGCGATGAGCCGGGCACCATCCTGCTGCGCGTGAGCGACAACGGCCCCGGCATCCCGCCCGCAGCGCGCGAGCAGGTCTTCCTGCCCTTCGTCCAGGGCGGCGGCGAGGCGCAGCGCGGAGTGGGGCTCGGGCTCGCGCTCTGCCGCGAGGTCGTCGAGGCTCACCAGGGCCGGATCTGGGTGAGCGAGCGCCCCGGGGGTGGTTGCGTCTTCGTGGTGCGCCTGCCAGCCGCTGGAAGCGACACGGGCGACCAGGGGGACAGGTAGGCCAGGGCCGATACAACGTTCGCCCCCCGCGCTGGGGTGTGGTGCTTGCCCCAAAGACACTGCAAGATACTGCTGGCAAACCCGGGTACGCGGGCCTCCGGCCCGCAGGCGGGCGGGACGCCCGCGCACCCGGCGTGAGCAAAACGGGGTTTGCC
>DAOUBZ010000018.1:0-2277 GCA_034432515.1 Chloroflexaceae bacterium
GGCCCGACGCGGCCCGACGCCGTTGCGGGGGAACCCGGTGACTCCTACGGCAACAACTCGGCGCCCAGCCGGCTCAGCTGGACGCGGCGCGCAGGAGGCTGGTCGGGGTGCTCCTCGAAGCGGCTGCGCTCGAAGTACTGCACCGTCATAGTACGCCCGCCCTCCACTGGCTCGACCAGCGGCTCGCTGAGCGGGTAGCCAAACGTCGCCAGCCCGCCGTTGCGCTCCCAGAAGGCCCGGAAGGGCGGGCAGAGGCTGTGCTGCGTCTCTGGGAAGTAGCGGCAGCCCGGCGCTGCCCCGCCGACCGTGGGCAAGGCTCGCCAATCCACCCCACGGCGCGCCAGGTATTCGACCCCGAGCAGCCCGCTCAGCACATCGTCGGGCGGCGGGTTCTCGGGGTGGTACTCGAGGCGGTTGCGCTCGAACCACTGCACGCGTCGGTCGCGCCCGTCGCTCCCCCGCTCTACTCGTTCCGGCGTCAGCGGCAGGCCGAACACCGTCAAGCCGCCGCCCCGCTCCCAGGCCGCCAGGAACGCGCCACTCACCGTCTGCCCCGTCTCGGCGAAGCTACGTGAGCGCCCCGGCACCGCCTGGCGCAGATACACCGGACGCTCGCCCACGCTGATGCTCGCCGCGCCGCCCGTGAGCGCCTGCTCGGCCCCATCACGCTGGACCAGGGCCGCACTGCGCCCCGGCGCCAGCGGCAGATCGACGCTGCGCCGCCCCCCGAGGCTCCAGAGCACATCGACGGTGCCGCCATCGGGCTGGACGAAGCGGTGGTGGGCCAGCCGCCCGGGGCGATGGGCCGGCCCGGTGCCCTGGTAGCGCGCAAACTGCAACTGGGCAACCATGGTGCCATAGGCCAGGTAGGCCGGCCTGGGGTTGAGCGCGTCATCGACGATCGCCGCGGGGCCCCAGGGCTGCTGCGCGCCGCCGAACTTGTCCTCGAGCTGGAAGTAGCTGACGTGGGGGATGCCTGCCGCCGCCGCCAGCACGAAGGTGCGCACCAGGTAGTCGGCCTGCTGGTCGGGGCTCTTGGCAAACTGGGGCGCGCAGGCGTCGCCACAGGTGCTCCAGCCCACCTCGGTCACCCATACCGGCTTGCCGCCGCGCGCCGCCCAGCGCTTCGCCAGCTCGATCCGCCCGGGGATCGTCACATCGAAGCGCTCACGCGGATTGATCAGGCTCGGCTCATCAGGCGCGTGGTCGATCAGCCAGGGGTGAATCGAGAGTACATCGAAGCTGTCCCAGCCCGCCAGTTCGATCACCCGGTCCATAAAGGCATTCCGGCCGACCGCATCGAAGACGTAGACTCCGCCGTTCAGCACGATTGCGCTCGGGTCGGCCTGCTTAACTGCCGCGTAGGCCTTGCGCAGCATTACGGCGTAGGCCGCCGGGTCAGCCTGCGGCAGCCAGGTACCGTCCATATCCGGCTCGTTCCAGATCTCCCAGGCAGCCACCCGCGGCGAGCCGGGCGCATCGTTGTAGCCGTCGCCGTCGTAGCGCTCCACCACCCGGCCAACCCAGCGGGCATAGGCGTCCGTATCGGTTGGCGCGCACCAGTACTCGGGCTGATTGGTCGCTCTGGCGTGGGCCATGCAACGCGGGTCGCGATACTGCTCGGGCGTGGTCAGCAGCATGCCGATGATGCCGATGCCCGCGTCGGCGAGCATGCCGATGCGCCGGTCGTAGAAAGGGTTCGCAGCCTCGCGGCCCCAGCAGGCCCAGCAGAGCTCCTCACGTGTCCAGCCGGCGCCGATGCGGGTGGCCATAGCCACAAGCGCAGCCGCCTCGGCGTCACTGCGCTCGCGGCCGGTGATGTACATATTCAGGCCAAAGAGCGTGGGCGGCCCCGCGGGCTGCCGCGTGGCGGCGCGCGCCGGCGGCCCAGCAGGAGGCAGCACGGCGACCAGTGCCACCATCAACACCAGCATCCCAACAGTCGCACGTCGAAGCATCATTCCACCTGTCGGCGCACGGCACGGCCGCCGCGTACTGTGCCCCCGTTGCATTCCCCAGGGGTACAGGGTACCACAATTTCACGGTGGCGGCCCGTCACAGCCACCTCGCGACCTCGCGTCACCGCGTCCTCGCGTCCTCGCATCACCCTGTCACCCGGTCACAATATTGTTGGCGAATGGCTGGTGTCTTAGTGGTGCATCCGCCAGGTCATTTGTCATGCTGAGCGCAGCGAAGCATCTCGGGCGGGACCCTTCGCGGAGTGTACCCTGAGCGCAGCCGAAGGGCTCAGGGTGACACGGGACTTGCCGGATGCAC